>JAVVPL010000025.1:0-21217 GCA_036655775.1 Bacteroidales bacterium
AATCTTTCGGGTGTATTTTTCTTATTCTTCGTAGTAATATATCTAGAAGTTCCAGCTACACCGCTGGTTTTGTGCTCCGTGCATTCCAAAATTACTTGAATGCGTGCTTCTTTACTTTTCTTAGCCATTGTTTTTGTCCTTTCATTTTTGGGATTGCAAAGGTATGAAATTTTTTCTTTTTATACAAATTTTTACAAAAATAAATTTTCGAGTAGCTTAACTATCTCAATTTAAAGAGCCGATAGTGATGAGATTAAAAATTGCGATCATTCAAAAAGAGTATACTAACAATGGAATGTCAAAAAAAAAAATATATACCCTATACATATTCTCATTTTTAAGTGTAATTTTACAGAAAAAATAGTTCTCATGCCCATACTCTTACATATAGAAACAGCCACAGACATCTGCTCTGTTGCTCTATCCCAAGATACGGAAATACTATCTCTTCGTGAATCAAAAGGGAAAAACGAGCATGCCTCTATGCTTGCCACCTATATCAGTGAAGTAGCGTGTCAAGCGCATATATCTCTTCAAGAAATTGATGCAATTGTATTTGGAAAAGGACCTGGATCTTACACAGGCTTACGAATAGGTGTTTCAACCGCCAAAGGTTTATGTTATGCCATTGGCAAACCTTTAATTGCGATTAGTCCTTTACAAGCTATGGCAACACAAGCTAGTCTCTATTGTAAAGAACATTCCTTTCATCAACAAGCTCTCTTTTGCCCTATGATTGATGCAGGAAGGATGGAAGTATATGCAGCCATCTACAATCAATTGGGGCAAGAAATTAGAGCCGTACAAGCCGATATTGTAGATACGCAAATTTATGCCGAATATCTAAACCAACACGAACTTATCTTTATAGGAAATGGATCGAGCAAATGTAAAGAAACGTTAGCAAATTGTAAAAATGCCGTTTTTTTTGAAGACTTTCATACTTCTGCAGCTTATATGCTCTCCCTTGGATTAGAAGCCTATAATAAAAAAGATTTTGTCAACTTAGCCTATTTTGAACCTTTTTATTTAAAGGATTTTATTGCAGGAAAATCGATCGTAAAAGGCTTGCACTCATGAGTTGCCATTTCACTTTTGATGTTATAGGTGTTATGTCAGGCACCTCTTTGGATGGTATTGATTTGCTGCATACACAAATTAGCTATGTCAATAAAAAATGGGATTTTAATCTATACGAAGCAGAAACTATTCCTTATTCTAAAAAGTGGAAAGATAAACTACATAATGCGGTCGATTTAAGTGGGCTTGCTCTTAGTTTATTAGATGTGGAATACGGAGAATTATTAGGGGAAACCATTTCTAAATTTATGCAAAAGCATGCTCTTTCACCTGATTTTATTGCGGTGCATGGGCATACTATTTTTCATCAACCACATTTACATCTTAGTCTTCAAATAGGTGAAGGGGCAGCTATTGCTAGTATCACAGGCTGCAAAGTGATCAATCATTTTCGGAATAAAGATGTAGCTATGGGGGGACAAGGGGCTCCTTTAGTCCCTATTGGTGATGCCCTTCTTTTTAGTGAATATGATTTTTGTTTAAATTTAGGAGGTATTGCAAATATTTCTTATCCATTTCAAGAAAAACGTATCGCTTTTGACACTTCGATTTGCAATATGGCCTTAAATTATGTAAGCCAAAAAATTGGTTTAGCGTACGATAACAAAGGCGCTTTGGCCCGTAGTGGACACTTTAATTCTGCTTTATTTGAGCAATTGAATCGCCTGGCTTATTACAGTCAAAAACCACCCAAAACACTAGGTTATGAATGGTTTTTGACTCAATGTGCACCAATTTTAGACTCTAATTCATTGACAACAGAAGATCTTTTACATACACTATGCGAACATATAGGATTTCAAAATGGAAAAATCATCAAATCACTCACAGGAAAATCACTACTTGTCACAGGCGGAGGTGCTCTCAATGATTTCTTAATAGAATGCATCCAAAAACATTGCGCACTTACAATTTCTAAAGCCGATCGCAAATTGATAGACTACAAAGAGGCCTTAGTTTTTGCATTTTTAGGCGTGCTCCGATATATGGAAATACCCAATAGTTTACAAAGTGTAACTGGAGCCCAAAATGATAGTATCGGTGGGGTAATACATCTATAAAATGACTACTTATTGATATATTGATATATTAATTCTTGTATATCCGTTCGCAAATTCATTTGCATCAATTTTTTATTATTCGCCTCTGGACACACTCGATTGGATAAAAAGACATATACTAAATCCGATTTAGGATCCACCCACATATACGTTCCCGTAAATCCACTGTGACCATAACTTTCCAAAGAAGCTGACTTTGCTGTTGGAGTAGGTTGATCCGATTGAAAAGGCGGTTTATCAAACCCTCCTCCTCTTCGATTGTTAGAAGGAGAAAAATCGGCAGAAGTAAAGAGTTGGATCGTTGCGGAATCTATATATCGACGCCCTCCATAACAACCATTTTGCATCAACATTTGACCTATCACTACCAAATCATGTGCATTGGAAAAAACACCCGCAGCACCTCCAACACCTCCCATTAAAGCTACACTTGGATCATGCACAAAGCCTTGTATTTGTTGTTGTCTAAATACTCTATCATTTTCAGTCGGAATAATTTTATTTTTATCAAAGTGTTGGATTGGTAAATATGAAATATGTGTCAAGCCCAAAGGTTTGTAGAAAGAATCTCGAACATACACATCCAAACTTACATCGGTTTTGTTTTCTATATATTCTTGTAAATAATAAAAGCCCACATCACTATAAACCAATTTGGGGGTCATATCCACTTTGCTAATATCCATTTGTTCTCGAATATGTTTATAATAATCCTTTAAAACATATAAACTATCTGCAATTTGTATAGGATATTGCTCACTTTTACGATGTGAAAATATTTTTTCTTTTTTGTAAAAACTATCAATATAGATGGGAACACTCGCTTTTAATCCTGCTTGATGCGATAACAAAGCACGTATATTTATATTTTTTTTGTTTGTACGTCGTAAACGGTGGATTTTATTAGACAATTTTTCATCCAATTGATAGGCTTTTTCATCATAGAGTTTCATCATTGCCAAAGTGGTGGAAATTACTTTTGTAAGAGATGCTACATCATACACATTATCTAGGTTCACCATAGGCGAAAGCGAATCGTAAGTGTAACGACCAAACGCTTTTTGGTAAACAATACTGCCCCCTTTAGCTATGGCTATTTGACAACCAGGATAGGCCGCTTCATGAATACCCAATATTGCTAGTGAATCTATTTTAGCAAATAATTCAGCAGGCAAACCTATTTCTTGCGGATATTGGTAAGCTAATGCCGAAGTCGAAGTAGAAAGCCCATATCCCACAGGCCATTCTTTACTGATACTTACGGGAAGTTTACCTTGTGCAGCCAATCCCCCAAATAAAATTTGAGGAGCAATACTTAAAGAGGCTGGAAGTTCCTGATAGGATACTACGATCGCATCTACATCTTGTATATTTGAAAATAAATTTAAAGAATATGGACTCGCAAATAGATTCAACACACAAACACCAGGTAATTGTTGCAAACTGTCTACTAACTCTATGCTTTGTGAGGTAATTCCATACTTTTTACTAGGCGCATAATTTGTATTCGTAATACTCATAATCAACAAATCATACGGGGCTAATCGCATTTTGATAGAATCTATTTTTATTTTTTCGAAATTTTTATGTAAATAATAATGATCTATTTGCGCATAATTGGAAAGCATTTCTTCATAAGCGCCCACATTCGTATCCCCTATATGCAAACAAGCTATTTTAGGGTATAAAGAAGGGATTAAAGGAAGTATATTGTTTTTATTTTTCAACAAAGTTGTTGCTTGTGCAAATATTTGATTATTGAGCACCTTCACATCTATCGTATTTAAGTCGTTCAATAAATTAGTGGGAGAAACAAAAATTTTATTTGCCTTTGTAAGAGAAGAAGTATCTTCCTTTACAATATCAACTAAAAGTCCCAATTCTTTTTTGCAATTTAAAATACGACGGCATGAATTTTCTATTTTTTCGAGTGATAAAAGCGTATCTTCAACAGCTTGTTTGATTGCAGCGATGGCTGCGGGTGGATTAAGGGGAAGAAGAAGTATATCATTGCCTGCCAATAAAGCTCTAACTTCTACTTCGCCTGGATATTTTGCCAATGCTGTGACTCCATTCATTTCCAAACCATCGGTAAATACAAGCCCTTTAAAGCCCAGAGTATGTCGCAGCAAAGTATCAATCAGCAAGGGCGACAATGATGCAGGTGCGCCGCTAGTATCTAAGGCTGGTGTTCCCAAATGACCCACCATAATACTATTCACACCCATTTCTATCATTTTTTTAAAAGGATATAAATCGACAGTATCCATATAAGCGAAACTATGATTAATGGTAGGTGTAGCAAGATGACTATCAATATCGGTATCTCCATGTCCTGGAAAATGTTTTGCCGATCCCAAGACACCTTCTTTATTCATTCCTTTAAAATAAGCTATACTTTTGTTGGCCACATTGTATTTGTCTTCACCAAAAGAACGCGTATTAATTACGGGGTTGTTCGGATTATTATTAATATCTACCGAAGGAATATAATTAAAATGAATGCCTAAACGATTACATTGTGCCCCCACCATCCTTCCCATTTTATAAACTAAACTATCTTTTTGCAAGGCACCTAAAGTTTGTTGACGAGGGAAAGTCCATAAATCGGTTAAACGCATACCTGGCCCCCATTCACCATCTATACTAATCAATAAAGGAAGTTTGGCTTTACTCTGATACAAATTAGAGGCTTTAACCATTTCCGAGGCTAAACCTTTAAAAAAACAAACGCCTCCATACTGATATTTGTCAATTGTATTCGCAATATCCGCATAATAGCCACTATCATTTTCTGCAAAAGAACGGATAACTATCAATTGGGCAATTTTTTGTTCCAAAGTCATACTTTGTAGTAATTTTTCTACACTTGTATATGTTTTTGTTATTGAGTTTTCCGTTTTCTGTACTTTTGCATGAATTTTACGCTTGGCCGCTTGTGCTGGTGATAGCATATTCACAACAATTATAAACAAAAACAAAGTTATTTTTAGATTGAATTTCATAAGTAATAATTTTTAATACATCTGGCGTATGTACCTCCATGAGGTTTGTGCTCATACTCTTGCTAGAGAGATTGAACTCATGTTCGTTTTTATACGTAATAAATTTTAATAAATAAATCCGCTTCGTCGAATTAGAAAGGCAACATATCTTTCATCGAAAAGCACCCTGTTTTCCCTATCAACCATTCGGCCGCCATCACAGCGCCTAGGGCAAAACCGCTTCTCGATTTTGCTTCATGTCGCACTAAAATGCGATCTTCATCCGATTCATAAACTAATTCATGAACTCCTACCACCGCTTCTTTTCGTAAAGCTTTAATGTGTAAATCTCCAAGTCCATCATCTAAGGACCAGGTACGAATTCGATCTAATTCCTCAATAACTATTTCAGCCAAACTAATTGCGGTTCCACTGGGTTTATCTAATTTATGAATATGATGAATTTCTTCCATCTGCACATTATATTGTTCCTGCGTATTCATCATTTTAGCTAAAGTTCTATTTAATGCAAAAAACATATAAACACCAATGCTAAAATTGGAAGCATGAAATAAAGATTGTTTTTTTTCTTGACACAAGTGTTCAATTCTGGGCAAATCGGCATTCCATGCTGTGGTTCCAACCACTATAGGCAAATTCATTGCAAAACATTTTTCAATATTTTTAACCACAGTAAGAGGGGTCGAAAATTCGATGGCTAAATCTGCAATTTTCAAATTATTGGCTTCAAGTACCCAATCTTCTTCCTTATCAATTTTAGCTACAATACAATGACCTCGTTTGAGAGCCACTTTCTCTACTTCTTTTCCCATGCGACCATAGCCTATAAGAACAATTTTTTTTTCTGACATTTTTTTTAAATTAACGTATTCGCATACTAAATTTTAATCCTGCATCTAAAGGCACCGACTGCCCCAACATAAAATTAGGTTGCGCATAGGGTTTAATACTGAGAGTTAGATTTGGAGAAACATCGTATGTAAATAAATGCGCATATACTACGGCATCTACAATATTCAATAAATACACTACACTTGCAATGATAATAGATAATTCAAAATTATTTTGATAATAATTGCGCACATCTAAAATACTCTCATACGTATGACCTGCAAACAGAGGATTACAAAGAAGACTATCTCCACTCGTGCGTGCAAAAATTTCATTTTCATACACTCGCTTTTCTTTTACATTCATATTGATAAAATAATACAAAACACCTGCCCCAGCATAAATCACGGGAGCTTTATACCACTGCCCATTGTATACTTGTCCTAAACCAGGCAAGACGGCAGAAAACACACCTGCCATCGTAGGATTTTTTTTAGTTTTTTTTGACCAATCTAAATTTTGTTTCTTTTTTTCTCGCTTTGATTTCGTTAGTATGGAAGATGTATCCTTATTGGAAGCTTTGGCCATCTGTTCAAAATTAGGCGTTTCACCCAATGTAAATTCAACACGAGAAGCATTCGTTAATGTCATATTCATTGAGTGCGGTTCATTTCCATTCTCGGCTAAAATCACAGAGACAGAAGTGACCATCAGGGTAACACAAACGAATATAAACCTAAGCATTGAGCTTATCCATAATATTTTTAAGTTCATCTTTGGATGTAAAATGGATAAGAATATTACCTTTTCCTGCTTTATTTACTTTTAACTCTACGGCTGTATTTAATTTTTGAGCTAATGATTTTTTTTCTTCAATGCACACATCCTCATTTTGCGATTTTTTGCTTTTGGATTTACTCTCTGACTTATCTTTAGATAAATTGCGCACCACTTCCTCTACTTGACGTACCGAAAGGCCCTTATCTATAATAGAACGAACAATATCAACTTGTTTTCCAGCGCTTTCTACCGTAATAATAGCTCGAGCATGTCCCATGCTAATTTTATCATCTTTCAAAGCCAATTGCACTTCAGCAGGCAATTTGAGTAAACGCAAATAATTGGTAACCGTACTTCGATTTTTCCCCAATCGTTCACTCAATTTATCTTGATTATATTGACAAGTATCCAATAAAGCTTGATATGAAAGAGCCACATCAATGGCATTTAAATTTTCTCTTTGAATGTTTTCAACTAAGGCCATTTCCAACATCTCGTTGTCGTTGACCATACGAATATAGGCAGGAATATCGGTCAAATTCGCTATTTTAGCTGCTCTGAAACGTCTTTCGCCTGAAATTAATTGATATTTTTCACCTATTTTCCGAACTGTAATAGGTTGAATAAGACCACTAACTTTAATGGAAGCCGCCAATTCTTCCAATTGTTCTGGAAGAAATACAGTACGAGGTTGAAACGGATTTACTTCAATGAGTTTCAACGGAATTGCAGCAATTGCACCAATCACCGCATTGGCACCTTCCACTATGACCTCTTGAGGACTAGGTGGTGGCAAAGAAGAGCTAATGTTCTCTTTATTGACAGGGTTTACCAACATATCTGACCCAGATAATAATGCCCCTAAACCTCGTCCTAATGCTTGTCTTTTTGCACTCATCTTATTCCTCTATTTGCTTTTCAGCATTTTTAATATTTGTTAAATCATTTTTTTGTAACACTTCCTTTGCCAAGTTCAAATAATTCGTAGCCCCCGCACTTGAAGCATCATACGTGAGTATGGTTTCTCTATAACTAGGTGCTTCTGCCAATTTAGTGTTATTATGTATCACCGTTTTAAAAACTAAATGTTCAAAATGTTCTCGCACATCATCTACTACTTGCCTAGATAATCGAGTACGAGAATCATACATCGTAAGTAAAATACCTTCAAAAGCCAATTCTTTATTAAATCGATTTTGGACAATAAGAATCGTATTTAATAGTTTTGTCAAACCTTCTAAGGCATAATACTGACATTGCACAGGAATAATTACAGAATCGGATGCGGTCAGTGCATTCATAGTTACTAGGCCTAAAGAAGGAGAACAATCTATAATGATAAAATCATATTGCTCTTTTAGGGAAGCAATCATTTTTTCCATCACTCGTTCTCGATTAGGCACTCCTATTAATTCTATTTCGGCTCCTACCAAATTGATATGAGAGGGTAATAGGTCCATATTAGGAGTCGTTGTTTTTAAAATAATCCGTTTTGGATCAACGCCCTCCACTAAACATTCATAAATGCTAGTCGTAATACTATCTGGATTAAACCCAGCACCCGAAGTGGCATTTGCCTGTGGATCTGCATCTATCAGCAAAGTTTTCTTCTCAAGTACTGCTAAAGCTGCACTTAAATTGATGGCGGAAGTTGTTTTCCCCACTCCCCCTTTTTGATTCGTTATTGAAATTACCTTACCCATCAATATTTTATTTTCTAAATTTATTATTCAAGACTAATTGAAAAATCAAAATCGTCTATCATTCAGATATTTACTATTTATTATCTTTTTCTTTAAAAGCGTGCGTATGCAGCAAAAAAAGCCGTTCACAATAGAACAGCTTTTAGAATGATCGAACGTAGGTTTAATTATCTAGACCTAGATTATCAAATTCCAAATCAAGATCTGCACTAGGAATTACACGCGGATTAAACGATTCCTCTCTGGAAATTTCGTTTTCTTCTTCAACTGGCTTTTCTCCTGTGTGAATAAAATGGATTGTTTGATTCAAACCATTTATAAATTTTTCAAAATCTTCTTGATACAAAAAGATTTTGTGTTTTTCATAAACAAATTTCCCTTGTTCTTCGATAAAACGACGTTTACTTTCAGTAATAGTAAGATACTGTTCTCCCGATTTAGTTTCCTTTACATCCAAAAAATAAGTTCTCTTCCCTGCTCTAACAGCCTTTGAATAAACCTCTTCTTTACCGTGTTCAAAATCTTCCATTTTTGTTTAATTTTTATTTTTATACTCAGTATTTTTTTAAGACATGCAAAAATAGTGAAAAAAACACAATTTTCAAAAGTATTATATCGGAATTGTTTGCTTTTTTTCTTACCTTTGCAGTCTTAATCACAAAAACAAGGATATATTCATGTTGAACCGAAGATTTATTCGCGAAAAGCTTGTTCAAAGTCTTTACTCATTTTATCAAGGTGGAAGCGAAACCTACCAAACTAGTGAAAAAAACATGCTTTACGGCATACAGAAGTTGTACGAACTCTATATTTTACACTTTTCATTATTGGTAACACTCTCTGATTTTGCAAAAAAAAGAACTGAAGACGGAAAATTAAAACATATTCCTAGCAAAGAAGATTTAAATCCCAATACACGCTTTATTGAAAACAAGTTGATTGAACAAATTCGTAAAAGCCCCGTTTATATTTTTAAATCAAATGCCTATAAATGTGATTGGAGTCAAGAAGAAAATTTAATCCGCAAACTTTTGTCCGAGATTCAAGAAAGCAGTGTTTATCAACTTTATCTTGCCAATGAAGTGAATGACTACGCCTCGGACCAAGAATTTTTAGCCAAAATATATAAGAAAAAAATAGCCTCCAATAATACGCTACACAATTTGTGTGATGATAAATCTATTTATTGGGCAAGTGATTATGACAGTGTTTGCTTTTGGGTATTGCAAAGTATTAAAAATATGCAAGAAGACAATGATGAAGCCATTTCCGTTTCTTTTATTCCCACCGATGAGAATGGAAAAAACGAAGATATTGAATATGCCAAACTATTGTTACAAAAAACTATTTTGCACCAAGATGAATATGATAAAATTATTTTTGATCGCTTGCAAAATTGGGATGCCGAAAGGGTCGCTCTCATTGAATTAATTATTTTAAAAACAGCCGTAGCTGAATTTATTAATTTTCCTTCTATTCCAATCAAAGTTACGCTGAATGAGTACATCGAAGTTTCCAAACGTTTTTGTTCCGAAAAAAGCCGTTCCTTTGTAAATGGGCTTTTGAATAAAATAGCCATCGATTTACAAGAAGAAAAACTAATTAAAAAAAGTGGTAGAGGACTTATTTAAAAAAACAATAAAATATAAACCTAATTAAATTTAATATTATGAACTTACAAAGCATTTTACTTCAAGCTCAAGCTACTGGAGGCATGGGTGGTTATGAAAATCTTATTCTGATTGCCGCCATTATTGTTATTTTTTATTTCTTTATGATTCGTCCTCAAATGAAAAGGACCAAAGAGCAAAAGAAATTTAGAGAAACGCTAAGCAAAGGACAAAAAATAGTTACCATTGGTGGCATTCATGGCAAAATTGTAGAAGTGGAAGAACAAACTGTTATTATTGAAACAGAAGGACAAAATCGGCTAAAATTGGAAAAATCGGCTATTGCAAGTAGTATTGCAGATCAATTAACCGATGCAAAATAAATTGTAAATTGTTACGGATAGGATTGACCGGTGGTATAGGCAGTGGTAAAAGTACAATTGCTAAAATATTCTCTTCTATGGGAACACCGGTCTATGCTGCCGATATTGAATCGAAAAAAATTGCTGAACGTCCCTTTGTTCAACAGCAAATTATTTCTCATTTTGGGACTTCTATCTGCACGCATTCTAAAATAGACAATAACAAACTCGCCTCTATTGTATTCAATAAAACTAACGAATTAACTTTCTTAAATGCTTTACTTCATCCACTTATTGAGGATGATTTTATTCTTTGGTGCAAAAAACAAGAAAAACACGCACCTTATATTCTTATGGAAGCCGCGATACTCTTTGAAAGTGGAATGGATAAATTCATGGATTACACACTTACCGTTGAGGCACCTCTTTCTATGCAAATTGAACGATGTGTCAAGCGTAATGGAAGTACGCCTACCGAAGTAGAAGCACGTATAAAAAATCAAATGTCGGCCGAATTACGTCGTAAAAAAGCCAATCTAACTCTTATAAACGACGAGAAACACCCGCTTTTACCCCAAGTGCTTCTCGCTCAAAAACAAATTCAGTCTTTGCTTTGATAATTTTTATTTTTGTTTATACCCATTTTACCAAATTAAAATCTTGCCGATATACTAAATTTTCATTCTTTGGAAAAATACGGAACGCATAATCGAATACGCCCGAAGTGTCAGTCATAATATCACAAGCATAGTGTGCTTCCACTCCTTGCTGATGTATTGGGTCTAAAATTTGTTTGGAAATTATATGTTCCACCTGATCATTGTGTTTTTGCCCAAATACAAGTTCCACCCCAATATCATCTATGGTCAAAGCTCCTATATTTAGAACAATTTCAAAATGACACGCATCCCCCATTAATAAAGGAGAATTAGTTGCATCTGGACAAAAACAGGAAATAGGTTTGATTTGTTCCCAGTTATTTAAAACTTTAACTTTCCACTTTGCTATAGTCAATGCTAATTCGCCTTCATTTTCATTTAACTTAGCACTACGTGCAAACAAATTCGTATAATATTGTTTGTAATAATCATCCAATTGTCTTCTCATCGTAAAATTAGGTGCAATTTCCGCAATATTTTTTTTGATATACGAAACCCATTTAGAAGGTACTCCATCCTCATCTTGGTCATAATAAGCGGGCGCGATCTCGTTTTCTATATAATAATAAATAGCCTCTGCATCTAATTCATCTTGAAAATAATTATTTTCATACGTTTGCTCCTCTCTTAAGGCCCAACCTGCATTTTTGCGATATCCTTCGGCCCACCAGCCATCAAGTACACTTAAATTAAGCACTCCATTCATAATTGCTTTTTCACCACTAGTCCCTGATGCCTCCAATGGACGTGTGGGAGTATTCATCCAAATATCAACTCCTTGTACCATTTTTTTTGCAACTTCCACATCATAATTTTCCAAAAAGATAATTTTTCCTACAAAATCTGGCATTCTAGAAATCTCTACGATTCGTTTAATTAAATCTTGTCCTGCTTTATCGGCTGGATGCGCTTTACCCGCAAAAATAAATTGCACAGCTTGAGTTAGATTATTGACAATATCTTTAAGTCTATCCATATTACGAAACAATAAATGCGCACGTTTATAGGTGGCAAAACGACGAGCAAAACCTATAGTCAAGGTTTCTGGATTGAGCACATCCATCACTTGCATTAAACCATGAGGGTTTGTATCTCTACGAGTAAGTTCTTCTTGTAAACGATTTTTTGCAAAGTCTATTAAATCGGATCGCAATTCCATACGAATATTCCAAATATCTTTATCTGACACTTCGTAAATCTTTTTCCAACAATTGACATTACTCACATCTTGAAGAAAATCCGAACCAAATGTTTGTTCATATAAGTTTTGCCATTTTTCATGTGTCCATGTTTTATAATGAACGCCATTAGTCACATAGCCTATATTTTGTAATTCTTCTGGATAATATCCTGGATACATATTCGCAAAAATTTCGCGAGAAACTCTACCATGAATACGACTCACGCCATTAATTTCTTGCGATAAATTAGCCGCCAAACAGCTCATTGAAAATTTACTTTGTATATCCGAAGCATTGGATCGACCTAAAGCCATAAATGTATCCCAAGTAATATTCAAGCGTTGTGGATAGTGAGAAAGATACGTACGAACTAAATCTTCAGAAAACTCATCATGTCCCGCTGGCACGGGTGTATGGGTAGTAAACAAAGACGAAAACCGAACTAATTCTTTGGCTTGAAGATATATTTTATTTTCTTTTTCTACATATTCACGTAAACGTTCCACTCCAATAAAAGCCGCGTGTCCTTCATTGCAATGATAAACCTGAGGATATAATTTCAATTTGCGAAGAATCCGAATTCCTCCAATACCTAATAACAATTCCTGTTTAAAACGATTTTCCCAATCTCCTCCATATAAATGATGGGTTATCGTTCTGTCAACTTCACTATTTTGTTCTATGTCGGTATCCAATAAATATAGGGGGATACGCCCTACGGCAACTTTCCAAACTTTGGCATAAATTTTTCGACCTGGAAATGATAAAGTAATGATTAACCACTCGCCATTATCATTGCGAACCGCCTCTAGGGGGAGTTTTGAAAATTGTTGCGGAATAGATTCGGCTATCTGTTCACCTGTATTTGCTATTTGTTGATGAAAATAGCCATATCGATACAATAAACCAATTCCAATCATGTCTACATTCTTGTCACTTGCTGCTTTAAGATAATCACCCGCCAAAATACCTAAACCGCCCGAATATATTTTTAAACTTTGATGTAATCCAAATTCCATACTGAAATACGCAATTTGTGGCTGTGGTGTTTTTTTAGGTTCATCCATATACGCACGAAATTGTGCATATACCGCATCTAAATGTTGGTGAAATATAGCATCATTTTCTAATTTTTTTATTTGTGTAGTATTGAGTTTTGTCAATAAATCCATAGGATTTTGTTGTACTTTTTCCCATAAAATAGGATCTATCGATTGGAATAAATTTTCCGCTTCATAATTCCATGACCACCATAAATTTTTAGATAATTCATCTAATTTAATAAGTTTTTTTCCATTCTGGCTGTGTATTGACAATAGGCGTGTATTGCGAAGCCATGCGAGGCATTACTTTATTTAACAAACTTTTATCTACTTCCCATTTTTTTTCTGCAAATTCGTATGCTTGACTATATTTGTCTATCAAATTATCCCAAAGAGCAATCCGAGAAATAGTATAAGCATTATCACGATACGATTGCATTGTGGCTGGATCGGCCATTGTCAATTTTATTAAAAAACAAGCAATTTCTGCTACGACATCCGCATCATTTAAATCGGTTCGTTCGGCAATATAAACACCCATTTGTTTGTTAGGATAAGCAGATTGTACCCATTGTCCAAAACCAGCTAAAGTCGTGCTAAGAGTAGGTATTCCAAAAGCAATACTCTCTAAAGGGGTATATCCCCAAGGCTCATAATACGAAGGAAAAACAGAGGCATCAAAACCTATCAATAAATCATAATAAGAGCAATTAAAGATCCCATCTTTCCCATCTAAATAACAAGGCACAAATACAACTTTAACCTTATCCTCTGGCGCATTATGCAAACCCAATAAACGTAAACGCTGAATAATAGGATCCTGATCTGCATTATTTAAATAATGTGTAGAAAAATCATTTTGAATAGGATGGTCGTAATCTGGCGCCTGTATCCTTTGTATTAAATCATGACGTGCGCCTGCACTATCAGCAGGAATGGTCAAATACGCAATAATTTGTTTATCTAATTTAGGATCTTTATTGGCCGCAGCTAAAGAATCTAAAAACAAATCAATTCCTTTATTTCTAAATTCATAACGACCACTATTAATCACAAAAAGCGCCTTAGCTTCAACTCTTTGATTTAGCAAAGCCTGCGTAACCCTTATCAATGTTTGTTTGGCAATACTTCTTGCTTGTTCAAATTTTTCAGGTTTGGGGACAAAGGCATCATCAAATCCATTTTCCGTAATTACATCTACGGGTTTTTCAAAAAATTGTCGACACTCATTGTTGGTAATTTCACTCACTGTAGTAAAAGCATCTGCATGAATAGAGGCCAATTTTTCCATCGAAAATTTGGCTTTCACACCAAACCGAATCGATAATTCCTCTGCGTTATAGCTAGACAATTCGCTATACAATGGCAAGGAATTTCCCGCAATACAACGTCCAATAACAGTGGCATGTGTAGTAAATACCGTGGCTATTTGCGGCATCTTTTTTTTGAGATATAAAACTCCCGATCCTGTCATCCACTCATGAAAATGCGCATACACTTTTTCTTGAGGATACACTTGATATGTATAAAAACTTTCCACAATTTTAGCTGCCGTATATCCAAATAGAACAGGTTCTATATAATCCCATTGTCCCGATATAGAATCTAATTTATAGTCTTCCCAAAAATCGGCTAGAATATCATCTTTATGCACAATTTGAGACATAAAATCAACTAAAATAACTATTGGATTTCCCTCTATGGCCCAATGACCTATTCTAAAATTCAAACCTTGTCCCTCTGCAAATTTTCGCCAAGGCGCATATAATTCTTTATCCTCTACAAATTCTTTATTATTTTTTCCCCGCCATACATCGGGTCCGATAAGAAAATATCTATCCCCAAAAATTTTCTTTATATTTGGAACTTTTGTCGACACTACTGTGTAAATTCCACCTACTTTATTACAAACTTCCCAACTTGTTTCAAATAGATAACTCAAATTTTGATTCGCTGCCATAAGATTTTATTTTAGTAGGCAAATATATGAATTTACGTACAAAATACATAATTTTTTTTAAGCGAATCAAGCATTTTTATACACATTCAAATCAGTGAGTTGTGGACTACCAAAATCTATTGCCGTGGCCAGGCACTCAAAACCACCTATTACAGAGACATACGTAATTATCTGAAACCCATGCTTGATTAGATGCTATTGCGCTAAAATTGCGGTCTGATAGATTATTTTCCCTTTCCTGCGGAGCTCAAAAAAACTCTTTTGGTATGGAATGAAGACGAAGTTGGCATATACTAAAAAAGGCCACTTAAGAAGTAGCCCTTTTTAGTATAAAAACAATTTATTTTTTCTTGGCAACTGCTTTTTTAGGAGCTGTTTTTTTTGCAGCGGGTTTACTTGCTGTTTTAGAAACCGTAGCTTTTTTGGCAGCAGGTTTGGCAGCAGGTTTGGCCGTTGCTTTTTTGGCAGCAGGTTTGGTCGTTGCCTTAGAAGTGGTTGCTTTTTTGGCAACTGGTTTGGCCGTGGCTTTAGAAGCTGTTGCTTTTTTGGCAACTGGTTTGGCCGTGGCTTTAGAAGCTGTTGCTTTTTTAGCAGCAGGTTTAGCCGTTGCTTTAGAAGCCGTTACTTTTTTTGCAACTGGTTTGGCCGTGGCTTTAGAAGTGGTTTTCTTTGCAGCAGGCTTAGCCGTTGCTTTAGAAGCCGTTACTTTTTTGGCAGCAGGTTTTACAGTTACTTTTGGAGCGCTTGCTTTTTTGGCAGCAGGTTTAGCTGCTGCTTTTGGAGCTGTTGCTTTTGGAGCTGCGGCTTTAGGAGCTGCGGCTTTTTTTACTGCTGGTTTGGCCGTTGCTTTAGGAGCAGATGCTTTTTTTACAGTTTCTTTTTTCATTGTGTTGTCTTTTGAATTAGTAGTCTTTTTTGTTGTCTTTTTTGTTGTTTTTTTTGAATTGTTTATATTCTCATTTTTTGAATCTAGCTCATGATAGACGTTAAGTCTATCTATAAAATCGGATAATACATTCATGTAATTAATAAACGCATTGTATGGACTATCGTATGGACGTATATAACGAAGCGTACTTTCTTCTGAAAACCATTTAGTACTCATATAATAAAAATGATCCACACTTTGTAAAAAAGTCCAATCCTTACATAATTCCGGATCTATGCAATCGTCCATGGCTGCATCTTGCGCAATTAAGGTTTTATACGCATCTATTTGTAAGTCGTTGCCTAACCACGCGGTTGTATCTTTTTCTTCATCTATGCAAGACATCACAATAGGAACATGAATAGGAGAAACCGCATCAAATTGTTTGCAAACTTGTGATAAACTGGCAAATTTAAAATTTGTATTTTCTAATACATCTTTGGGCAAATAACGCATAAATTCCAAAATACCCGTTTCTGCCCCTTGAAATTCACCCAAAACAGCATAATCCATATACAAATTAAGTATAGGTTCCTCGGGAGGTAATTCATTTAATTTACGAACAAATCTATCGGTAGTTAAAGGCCATTCAGCCCAAGTATGTTGAGAAAAGCGAAATGAAATATCTTCGCTCAAAAGCGCATTTCTCAACATCACTTTCATTTGAGGAACTTTTGCATTGGCATAAATATAATTAGGACTTTTCCATCCTAAAATAGCTTTGGCTCCTTCAGTAAAAATTGCCTCATAGCCCATTTTTGAAACCGTTTCACCAATTTCATCTGAATATAACAAATCGCTATTGCAAAACACCTTTGGAGTTTGACCAAAATATTTTTGAATACAATCATTGTGTTTTTCTATTTCATACTCAAATTCTAAAGGTTGATCTAGAGCCGATAAAGAAAAACTATATGGACAAGCCAAAAATTCGACATGCCCTGTTTTGGCTAAAGCTTGAAAACTTTTTAAAACTTCAGGGGCATACCATGCCATTTGATCTAAAGCGGTCCCCGAAATCACAAAAGAAACGTGAAAAGCATCCCCATATTGCTTAATCAAATCAAGTAATATGGCATTCATGGGTAAGTATGCACGTTCAGCCACTCGTTTCATAGCATAACTATTTTGATAATCATCATAATAATCATGATTCACCCCTATATCGAAAAAACGATATTTACGTAAGCGAAAAGGTTGATGGACCTTGAATATAAGAGATATTGCTCTCATCTGTTTATTTTTTTTTAATTTCTATTAACCGCTCTATTATATACTTCCAATACTTTGCGAGCCGAATTTTCCCATTTCAAACTATTTACCTCATCAGCCCCATACTTACGAAATGTACGGGCAAGAGCATCATAATGCAATAATCCATAAATAGCATCCGCCATTGCATCCACATCCCAAAAATCAACTTTTAGTGCATGATTTAATATTTCTGAACATCCCGATTGTTTAGAAATAACAACAGGCACATTGGAGCGCATCGCTTCCAAAGGCGAAATACCAAAAGGTTCCGAAACAGAAGGCATCACATAAACATCACTTAAAAGAAACATTTTATCTACTTCTAATCCTTTTAAAAAACCAGTAAAATGAAATTTTGTACCCATTCGCAATTGCGCTACTCTTTGCACAATTTTAGGTAACATATCTCCATCGCCAGCCATTACAAAACGCACATTAGGATCTTTTTGAAGTATGCGATAGGCAGCTTCTACAAAATATTCAGGACCTTTTTGATAGGTTACACGTCCTAAAAAAGTAACTATTTTTTCTTTAACAGTTTTTGCAACTGTACTATCATCTAAAGGAACATCCGTAGGCTCTACAGCATTATAAACTGTAAAACATTTATCAGGATTGATTCCATAACGTTGGATTACGATTTGACGTGTCAAATTACTCACGCAAATAATTTGATCGGCCGCTAACATACCAGCTCGTTCAATATCAAATACCGTTTTATTTATATTTTCACCAGAACGATCAAATTCGGTAGCATGCACATGAATTACCAATGGTTTTCCCGTGGCTTTTTTAGCTGCAATACCTGCTTGATACGTTAACCAATCATGTGCGTGAATTACATCAAATTCATGTTGAGTAGCAATAGTAGCTGCAACTAAAGAATATTGATACACTTCATCTAATAAATTTTGTTGATATTTTCCAGAAAAAACAAATTTGCGTTTTGCATATTTTTCATCTATACTCGTTCCGTCTAAATGACTATATTTTTCAATATCTAAATATTCATCCAAGCCCATATATGGAATTAAACGAGCACCAATTTCTATATACGTAAGGTGTTTCCAATGATCCATATATATTTTGTGTCGTAAATCGATTTCTATATCTGTAGCATTTACCATACGCGCCACCCGTTGATCTTCATCTCCATATAGTTTGGGAGCAGTAAAAATCACATCTACACCTTGCGCACCAAGACCTTTGCACAAGCCAAAACAAGCTGTACCTAAGCCCCCCGTAATATGTGGAGGAAATTCCCACCCAAACATTAATACCTTCATTGAAATATTGTTTATTTTTTATACGTATTTATTAAAAATTTGATGCGCAACAATTCTGCAACACTCCAAGCCTGTGAAATTGCGCCTTTCCCTTTATGAGGGGGATCTCCATCATAAATTTCAGCAATACTACCTACACATTGTTCGTGTAAAGCATTTTCAAAATTCATATATATTTTTTCGATATGATCCAAGCCTGCTTGTCCATAAACTTTTAAATATGCTTGTGCATAATGACCCAATAACCACACCCAAACCGTACCTTGATGATACGCTTCATCTCTTTCGGCTTGCGAACCTTGATAAACGCCTTTATAACGCGTATCCATAGGAGCCAACGTACGCAAACCTCTAGGAGTTAATAAAACCTGTTTAACTTGTTCTACCACCAATTGAGATACTTTGTTGCTAAGCGGAGAATAAGGTAAAGAAGCCGCAATTATTTGATTAGGACGAATAGAAAAATCTTTAAAATCACCACTAACGACGTCCGCTAAATAGGCTTTATCTTTATTCCAAAAGGCGGCTTTGAAGGTTTCTGGAAAAGTTTCTGCGATTGTTTTCCATTTGTCCACAAAGTTTTTATCTTTGGCTTTTTGAGCCAATTCTAAAGAAAACATCAAGGCATTATACCAAAGTGCATTGATTTCAACAGGCATACCTATTCGTGGAGTAATAGCGTGTCCTTCTACAACTGCATCCATCCAAGTCAAAGCTTTACCTTCTTGCCCTGCATATACCAAACCATTCTCCAACATTTTGATATTATATACGGTTCCTTCTTTAAATCCATCCAAAATCATCTTCATCTTATCGCCATACTCTTTCCACACTTTAGTATGCGTTTGCGTTTGGTACGTATATTGCTGTAAAGCCCAAAAAAACCAAAGAGGTGCATCTACAGAATTGTAAGCGGAACAATCTCCACTTCCTATATTTGGGAAAAGAGGACCTTTCAAATCTTTGAGCATTGTATCAATAACCGCTTTGCAAGTTTTGGTATCATTTTGTGTTAAGGTCAATCCTGGTAATGAAATAAACGTATCTCGTCCCCAACGTCCAAACCAAGGATAACCTGCAACAATTTCCGTTTTATCGTTTTGACGAACAATAAATTGTTTGGCTGCATGCCGTAAACAATTTTCTAAATTATCTAAAGGAATTGTATTTTTAGATTCACTTTCAAAAAGCTCTGCAATTTTTTTTGCCGTATTGAATACTTGCGTACCAATGGCCACGTACACACTTTCTCCCAATTGAATTTCCGTGTCTAAATAACCTAAAGAAAAGAGATCTTCATGCGCTTGATATCCTCTCTCTAATTCTTTGATATATTCAACCCCATAATACCAATCGGGACAAGAAACAAATTGTGTTTTTTTAGAAAATTGAATAAACAAATCTGAATAATTTTCGTAAAGTCTACATTTGATTCCATTCAGTACTGACTGTGTTTGCGTACATACTTGTTTGTTTGCATGCGTAAGTTGGTGTTCGTTACGAAAAGCCAACAAAGGACGAAGGCGAAGCTTAGTTTTAGATTTTGCTTCAACCAATGTATACTTTAACAATAATGAATTAGTAGAAGGTGATATAAATAATTCTTTGGTGAGCACAGCTCCTCCCACACGATATGTCCATTTAGGATAAGGAAGAAATTCTAAACCTAAAATATATTTATGTCCTTTGGGATAATAAATATTTTCAGCATATTTACGAACACTCAAATTAAATTCTTGTTCTTGTTGAATAAGTACATCATCAATTTGTGATAATAATACATGTAAATCATTATCAATTTGTGGTTGAGGGCTCACTAAACATCCATGATATTTACGAGTATTGCACCCAATAATACTTGAACAAAAATAGCTACCATCCTTGCCCACACTAAGCATTTCTTTGTTTAATGAAGATTCTAAATTTGTCAATGGAGTTTTATCAAAATTCATAGTATACAGAATATTTCTTGATGCAAAAATACATACTATTTTCTTGTCAAAGACAAAGACACTGAATTATTTATGAACACTATTCTTAACAATACAAATTACAAAATAAATTTTAATTCCGTTTATTTTTGGTATCTTTGTACGCTTAAAACGCATGCGATATGAAGCCAAAATTAATTATGTCCGTAAGCAATGATATTTGCACAGATCAAAGAGTAGACAAGACTTGCAACGTTTTTACAAAAGAGAATTACGAGGTAATTTTAGTGGGTATTTTACGCCCCAAAAGTCAAAATATTTCAATACGAAAATACAAGATAAAACGACTAAAACTGTGTTTTAAAAAAAATATTTTCTTCTATGCCGAACTACAAATTCGTTTGTTTTTTTATTTACTTTTTAAAAAATGTGATATTCTTTATGCAAATGATTTAGATACACTACTTCCTAATTTTTTAATACATAAAATTAAACAGATTCCACTTATTTACGACAGCCACGAATACTTTACCGAAGTGCCCG
>JAVVPL010000026.1:0-8399 GCA_036655775.1 Bacteroidales bacterium
TCTTTTAATGCGAAAGTAAAAGCTTTTCGTATACAATTTCGGGGCGTAAGAGATAGCCCCTTTTTCATTTTTAGACTATACTACTCCCCATTTTCAAACCACAATCTCACCAAAAGATGTGAGACTTTTCAGTGAGTGGATAAATTTAGATATAATGGCAGAAATCTTTTTTCACTTAAGATGTTGCAAAATTTTAGAAATCATTCTATAATTTATCTTGAACAAAAACAAAAGAGGTAGAGAACTTGTGTTGCACCTCTCGACTTTTCAGATCGTGGCAGGTTTCCGTTCTTTACCTCTTTAATTTTAGAATTTATATTTTAAATTACTTAGCAGATAAGGCAGCC
This sequence comes from Bacteroidales bacterium, assembly GCA_036655775.1. Lineage (GTDB taxonomy): Bacteria > Bacteroidota > Bacteroidia > Bacteroidales > P3 > JAVVPL01. The sequence goes on from JAVVPL010000026.1 coordinate 348, forward strand.
AAAGCAATTGAATATAATTTTACTTTTTCGCTATCGCCACGTGAAGATAAAACACAAGGGACTTTAGCTCCTACAACCATGGCACCCAATTCGCCTTTACAGAATTTAGTGTGCATTTTGTAAAAAATATTACCAGCTTCAATATTTGGAAATAATAAACAATCTGCATCTCCAGCCACTTCGCCTGTAATTTTCTTAATTTGACAAGCTTCTTTGTCTATGGCTCCATCCAAAGCTAAAGGACCATCAATATAGGCTCCTTTGATTTGACCTCTATCTGCCATTTTAGCAATCAAAGCAGCATCTACACAAGCTTGCATACCCATCGACATTTGCTCCGTAGCAGCCAAAATAGCTACTTTGGGTTTTTCTATACCTAAAGATTTTGAAGTTTTGATTAAATAATCTAAAATACCTAATTTTTGTTTAAAATCGGGCAATGGAATAATAGCCATATCACTTACAATTAACAACTTGTGATAGGATGGATTTTGCATTACCGCAACGTGTGTCAACATTGCTTTAGGACCAGGCATCAAACCTTTATCCTTATTCAAAATTGCACGCATATATTTGTCGGTACTCACTAAACCTTTCATCAATAAATTTCCTTTTCCTTCATTGATCAACTGCACCGCAAGGCTAGCCGCTTTCATTTCGTCAGCTTCTTGTACTAGTGTAAATTTGTTTACATCAATACCATCGGCAGCACATACTTTTTTGATAGTCGCTTCATCACCTACCAAAGTGGCTTCTACAATACCTAAATCTACTGCGGCACTAATAGCACCAATAGTGTGAGAATCAATTGCATAAGCTGCAACTAAACGTTTTTTTTCTTTACTTCGTAAGACTTCAAAGAGTTGGTCTAATTTTGTAATAGTCATATTCTTTTGTTTTATAGTGTTTTAAATCGATGAATAGGGTCCAGAAATAATTCTGCAAAGGTAGGCATTTTTATTGAATTTTTATTAAACTTATTTTGTATAAAAATAAATATTATCTTTGCAGAAAAAAAATCTATGTCGCACCTTAGCACCATTTCCTACAAACGTATTTGGCAAATAGCCTTGCCTATTATCTTAGGTTCTGTCGCTCAAAATTTAATTACCTTAGCAGATACTATTTTTTTAGGAAACGTAGGGGAAGTAGCATTGCCTCTATTTTTTATCAAACACTTGTGATGCTAATGTTTGGGTTTGGAATTGGCACACAAATTACCATAGCTAAACGTTTGGGAGAGAAAAAAGGAAAAACCATAGGCAGTGTGTTTCAACATTCTGTAGTCTTTATGATTCTATCCTCCGTGATTATATGGAGTTTATACCAATTATTTGGTCATTATTTTTTGGATACTTTTGTAAAAACCCCCTCTATCAATGCCGCAGCACAAGCCTTTTTGGATGTACGTGTATATGGGTATCTTTTTGCTTTCATATCGTTGAGTTTCAATGCGTTTTATGTGGGAACGGCGCGCACAAAAACAATTACCATTGCTACCGTGGCTATGGGGGCCGTAAATATTGTACTCGATTATATTTTCATTTTTGGGAAATTGGGTTGCCCTGCCATGGGTATGAGTGGCGCAGCTCTAGCTTCTGTAATTGCCGAAGCAGTAGGCGTGGGAGTATATATACTCTATTCTATCAATGCGGTGAACATTGTTCGATTCCGACTCTATAAACGCATTCGATTTCATTTTTCTTTGTTTAAACGCCTATTAACTCTCTCGTATCCAATTATGTTCCAATATTTTATTTCGTTTGGCAATTTCTTTATTTTCTTCTTATTGGTAGAAAGTATGGGCGAAAGAGCTTTGGCAATTTCAAATATCACACGCAGTATTTACGTAATTTTCATGCTCCCTATTTGGGGATTTACGGCCACAACCTCTAGTTTGACCGCGTATTTTATAGGAAGTAAACAGCAATTTGAAATTCCTCGTTTGGCTTGGAAGTGCACTCAATTAATGTTTTTGTCTGTAGGGCTTATTTGCGCTATATTTTTACTTTGCCACAGCGCTATACTCAATCTTTTTACCAATATTCCCGCCTTGGCACAACAAAGTTTTGCTCCCACTTTAGTTGTTCTGGTCGCTTGTTTTATTATGGGATCCGCACAAATTTATTTCCATGTCATTATGGGCTGTGGGAAAACAAAAATAGGCTTTGGCATCGAAGTAATTACATTGCTTAGTTATTTAGCATATATGTATTGGGCAACCCAAATTGCCCATTTATCTATCGCCTTGGTATGGACCTCTGAATGGGTCTATGTAAGCATACTTCTCTTATTATCTATTTTGTATTTACGAAAAATACAGTTTGGGAAAAATATTGCCTAATGGAAAAAATAACTAGTATATTTCCTATTTTTTTCGTACCTTTGCCAGCTTGTCCTCTCGTATAGAGGACCTATTGATTTTAATTAAAACGCATAGCTGAGAAGCTATTTATTCAAACAGATGAGAACAAACGAAAATTCAAGCCGAACTCCACGTAGTAATAATGGAGATCGCAGACCCAGAACCTCTAGTAATGACCGTCCTCGCCGAGAAAGAGGCAGTGATAGAAACGAAAATCACTCCTACCGAGAAGGTGGCAATGATAGAAATTCAAATCGCTCCTACCGAGAAGGCGGCAATACGCATTCCTATACCGATAGAAATTCCGATAGAAAATTTTCGCCTAGAGGTGACTCTCACGAAAAAAGCAATGAAACACGTGCCCCTAGAAGTTTTGACAAAAATGACCGTCCTATTTATGGCGATAGAGAAAATACCGACCGTTCTAGCTATCAAAGCAGAGAAGAGAGAACGGAAAGAAGATATACCGACCGTTCAGAGCGTACCGAGCGTCCAGACCGTGCTTTTAGCAATCGTTCCGAAAGAAGTGATAGAGGCGAAAGAAGTTATGGCGGAAATCGGGCAGAAAGCAGATCTTCTGAATCGAATTCTTACACACGGAACGACCAGGAGTTAAACGGAGAGAAACCAAGTAGACGAACCTCTGAACGTCCTAGCTATCCACGTAATGAGGAACAAAAGACGAAGTCTGATCGCTCTTCCTATTCACGTAGAGACAACACCTCTGGCAATTATAAATCATATAGAGAAAATGCCGATCGTCCTAGCTACCAAGGTAGAGAAGATCGAACTGAAAGAAAATATACCGACCGTCCAGATCGTGCCGAGCGCTCTGAGCGCACCTTTACCAATCGAGGCGAAAGAAGTGATAGAGGCGAAAGCCGTTATGGGGATAATCGAGGCGAAAGAAATTATGGCGAACGTTCTGAAAGACGTTCTTCCGAACGCTCCTCAGATCGTCCTTTTCGTGAACGAACTTCCGCCTACCGAGACACTCCTTCATATACCGACCGGAGCCGTTCTATGCGTAAAAACGACGGCACCAATCCTGACAAGCATAAAGAAAACGCCACGCAACGAGAAGACGGATTTGTCCGTTTGAATAAATATATTTCCAATGCAGGAATTTGTTCTCGTCGTGAAGCGGATACTTTGATTAGCTCTGGCGCTATCAAAGTAAATGGAGAAATTTGTACTATTTTGGGAACAATGGTAGGACCCGCCGACAAGGTGCAATTTGGCGATCAAAGTTTGACCAAGGAAAAAAAAGTATATCTTTTGATGAATAAACCCAAAGATTACATCACAACTTCCGATGATCCTCAAGAACGCAAAACCGTACTCCAACTAATTGCAGGGGCATGCAAAGAACGCATCTATCCCGTGGGTCGCTTAGATCGCAACACCACAGGCGTACTTTTGTTTACCAACGATGGCGAAGTGGCCAAAAAACTTACCCATCCCTCACAAGGCGCACGTAAAATATATCATGTAACTCTCGACAAAGCCATTACCAAAACGGATCTAAGCCAAATTGCAGATGGGCTTCAACTCGAAGATGGATTTATTGAAGTAGACGAAGTATCCTTATTGAGTCCAGATTCAAAAAAAGAAGTGGGTATCCAAATTCACTCAGGAAGAAATCGCATTGTACGTCGTATTTTTGAACATTTAGGCTATACCGTTACTAAATTAGATCGCGTACTTTTTGCTGAACTTTCCAAGAAAGAACTTTCTCGCGGACAATGGCGTATGCTGACCGAAAAAGAAATTTCTTTTTTAAGAATGAATGTTTAATGTAAAAAATGAAAATACGTCATCTTGCTCATCTTCGTAGGATTTCCAAGCGTACACTCAAAATTCTAGCTTACATTTTGGGTATTGTGATAGGTATTCTCTTGATTTTCTCTTCCTGGCTCTATTTTCAAGAAGCCAAAGTCAAGGAAATTCTTATCCGAGAATTAAATAAACGCTTGGTAACAGAAGTTAAAGTAAGTGATGTGCAATTTAGCATTTTAAAAAGTTTTCCGTATACATCTATTGATTTTATCAATCCTCAAGCCAAGGGTGCCCATCCTTCGGATCCTGAATATTTATTTAAAGCAAAGCGAATTTCTTTGCATTTTAATATTATGGATATTTATTACGGCAGATATGATATCAAACGTATAGAAATACAAGGCGGATTCTTCAATTTAAAATGTTACAAAAACAATGATTTCAATTTTCATATATGGAAAGATATTCCTTTAGATAATTCAAATTTCCGATTCTCACTCAATAAAATCATAGGTAAAAATGTAAAAGTTCGGTATAGAGATTTAGATGCGAATTACGATTATACCGCATACTTGAGTCGATTGACCGCAAAGGGCAATTTCGATCAATCGGAGCAAACTATTTGGGTAAAAGGAAAATATTCCGATTGTCTTTTGCAACAAAGAAACTTTGTGTTTCTCAAAAATAAAAAAGGCGATTTACATTTGAGTCTCCAAAATAACGTAAAGACAAAAACCTGTGTAATTTCAGAAGGACAGCTCAGTGTAAACGGACTTGATTTTACTGTAAAAGGGCAGGTGCAATATAATCAAAACTACCTTCTCAATTTGCAAATTCAAGGAATGCAACTCTCTTTGAAAAATTTCATAGCCGCGATTCCCCAACAGGAACAAAGCTATTTTACAGACTATAAATGTAAGGGAATTTTGGATTTCTCTCTACAAATAAAAGGCAATTTTCATATTCCAAATGGCTTAGGTATGCAAGCCGATTTTTTGTGCAAAGAAGCAGAAATTGCACACAAGCCCTCCAATACCGTACTTTCGCATATCCATATTCAAGGCAGTTACAATAATGGACTTGCACATACATTGGCTTCCAGTAATTTATATTTAAAAAACTTCTCGGCAAGCCTACCTTCAGGACAAATTTCAAGTCGTTTGCAAATTCATAATTTTGTACAACCCACCTTGAAAAGTGAAGCTAAAATCAAAGCCAATTTGGAAGAATTGAATACATTTTTAGGGTTCAAGCAAGAATTTCTCTGTGCGGGTGATTTGGATTTGGCTCTCTCCTATCAAAATACATTTTCGTCTTTGGATCTCTCAAAAATAAAAAAAGAAGATTTTTTATATAGTCAATGTCAAGGCAGTGTCCGCATTCAAAATTTTAATTTTTATATCGAAAAACCCGTTTCTTACAGTGTGCAATGCCCCGAACTCAATTTTGAATTTACTAATCAAAATGTAGATTTAACATATACTCGTTTTAAAATCAATCGGCAAGAACTCAATTTGTCGGCTCACTTCACCAATCTTTTTCCCGCCATTTTTATGAAGGATCAAAAATTGCAGATTGAAGCCGATATCAAAGCCCAACGGCTTGATGCCTCTCTGCTCATTCCTTCGATAAGTAAAGATAGCAAAAAAGAAAAAACAGAAAAGAGCGCCATAGCGGCACTAGGGCTGCCCTTTCTATTAGAAAATCTCAGCTTGGATGCACAGCTTTCGATCGACCACCTACTCTATGCGGGTATTGATTATCAAAATTTACAAACACATATTGTAGCCAATGCTGAAAAATACAAACTTTCACCTTTTAGGGTCGATTTATTTGATGGTTCTACCCAAGGAAATATAGATTTTCGTCGTTTAAGTCCCGATCGTTTTTTGATTAATTTGGATATTAAAAATACAAATGTCAATATTATACATCTGTTGCAAGCATTCAATAATTTTGGTCAAACGCAATGCACTTGGGAACAAATTTCAGGAATTTTAAATAATGAAATGCAATTTTCGGCCATCTATGATTTAAAATTAGGAATGAACCTCAGTAGTATTTTATTATGGACCAAATTAAATATAAGCCAAGGGCAATTACGTAATGCAGAAATTTTAAAATTATTGGCCAAATATACAGGCGAAAAAGATTTGCATAGTATCAATTTTGCGGATCTAAACAATAGTATAGAAATCAAAGATGCCATCATTTCCATTCCTGAAATGTCCATTTTTTCCAATGCCTTGAATTTAAAACTCAGCGGGGAACACCATTTTAATAACAATGTCAACTATATCATCAAAATTGAATTATCTGAACTCTTGTCTAGACGTAGAAAAGCACGAAATGCCAAAAATAAAGATGAAGAATTTGGCGTGGTGGAAGCCTCCAATCCTTCAGTAATTGTACTCCCTATTCGGATTACTGGCAATTTGCGCGATCCAAAGATTAGTTATGATATCCGCACGGCAAAACAGCTTCTTTCAAGCTCTCAGCAAAAAGAAAAAGAGAATGTAAAACAACTCCTCAAAGAAGAGTTTGAAAGCTTGAAAAACACCGAGAATCAAGCCGACAAAAAAGCCTGGAAAGAACAAGAGAAAGGAAAATTTAAAATACATTGGGACGAAGAACAAACCCAAACCACCCCCTCCAAAGACATAAACACGCCCAAAGAGACGAAAAAAGAAAGTGCCAAATTCAAGATTGAATTTGACACTGAATAGTTTATTTTTTGATTTTACTTTTTAGGCGTAAATTTTCTAAATCGTAGAGAAATCACGCCAAAGAAAGCTTCTTTAAATATCTTCTTACTCATTTTTGATTGTCCTTCCGTTCTATCGGTAAATACAATCGACACTTCTTTAATTTTAAAACCTAGTTTATAGGTAGTATATTTCATTTCTATTTGAAAAGCATAGCCCACAAACTTAACTTCATCTAGTTTTATTGCCTCTAATAAAGGACGCGTATAACAAACAAAGCCCGCGGTGGCATCCCCCACTTTCATCCCCGTAATCAAACGAACATAAGCCGAAGCGTAATACGACATCAACACACGTCCAATGGGCCAGTTAACCACATTCACCACCCCATTCACATAGCGAGAACCTATCGACATATCAGCCCCTTCTTTACAAGCAGCATACAGCCGTTCCAAATCGTCTGGATTGTGCGAAAAATCGGCATCCATCTCTATTATATAGTCATATTTTTTTTCCAAAGCCCATTTAAAACCATGTATATACGCTGTACCCAAACCCAATTTTCCTTTGCGCTCTTCTATAAATAACTGTGCAGGAAATTCTTCCATCAAATGTTTTACAATGGCTGCCGTCCCATCGGGAGAATTATCTTCCACCACCAATACATCAAAACTTTTTGCCAAAGAAAAAACTTTTCGTATAATCTTTTCTATATTTTCCTTTTCGTTGTAGGTAGGAATAATTACCAAAGTATCGTTCATTGCGTATTGCTTTTGTAGAAATTCTTAATTTCCAAAATTATCAAAAGAGATCATGTTTTTAGGCACGCCTAAATTATCCAACATTTTTAAAATCGCATTGGTCATAGCTGCGGGTCCACACAAATAATATTCAATTTCATCAGGTTCCGTATGATTGTTTAAATAATTATCCAAAATTACTTGATGAATAAAGCCTGTATACCCAGTCCAATTATCTTCGGGTTGAGGATCTGAAAGTGCAATGTGAAATTCAAAATTAGGATTTTCAGCTTGTATTTTATTGAAATCGTCTACATAAAACAACTCTTTCAACGAACGTCCACCATACCAAAAAGTAGCTTTTCTTTGTGTGTGTTTGGTACAAAATTGATCGAAAATATGCGAACGCATAGGTGCCATCCCTGCGCCACCGCCAATAAACATCATTTCTTTTTGCGTATCT
>JAVVPL010000026.1:8409-20648 GCA_036655775.1 Bacteroidales bacterium
GTATCTTTTACAAAGAATTCACCATAAGGTCCCGAAATGGTTACTTTATCACCAGGTTTACGAGAAAATATATAGGAAGAACAAATTCCAGGATTCACAGGCATCATCCCTCCTATTTTGCGATCAAAAGGAGGCGTTGCAATCCGAACGTTTAGCATAATGCGATCGTTTTCAGCAGGATGATTTGCCATAGAATACGCACGAAAGATAGGCTCGGAATTTTTCATTTTCAAATTCCATAATTTCATTTTGTCCCAATCGGAACGATATTTTTCAGCTACATCAATTTGAGTTGCATAATCAATTTCACAAGCAGGAACATCAATTTGAATATAGCCTCCCGAACGGAAGTTGAGCGTTTCACCCGCAGGCAATTTTACCACAAATTCTTTAATAAAAGTGGCTACATTCTCGTTGGAAACCACTTCACATTCCCATTTTTTAATTCCAAAAACCTCTTCCGGAATTACGATTTTCAAATTGTTTTTTACTTTTACTTGACATCCCAAACGCCAATGATCCGCTTGTTGTTTACGTGTAAAAAAGCCCACTTCTGTAGGCAATATACTACCTGCTCCCTCTAAAACTCTACAACGACACATTCCGCAAGTACCCCCACCGCCACAAGCAGAGGGTAAAAATATTTTTTCTGCTGCCAAGGTGGACAACAACGAATTTCCAGTTTCAACATCCAAGGATTTTTCATCATTAATAGTGATAGTTACTCTTCCTTGAGGTACTAATTTTTTGCGTGCATACAACAAAACCCCTACCAGTATCAACAATACAGATAAAAAAACGGCAATGCTAAGCAAGATAATAATAAGCATAAGTCTTATCTTTTTATGAAGATTTTTTAGAATCTTCTATGATTTGTAATTATAATTTTATTCCTAAAAAACACATAAAAGCAATACCCATCAAACCGGTTACAATAAAGGTAATACCCAAACCCCGTAAAGGAGTTGGAATTTGAGAGTAATGAAGTTTTTCACGAATAGCGGCAATACCCACTATGGCCATCAACCAACCAATACCCGAACCAAGTCCAAAAACTGTTGCCTCTGCAACATTGGCATATTCACGTTCTTGCATAAATAGTGAAGCCCCTAAAATGGCACAGTTTACAGCAATTAGAGGAAGAAAAATACCTAAAGATGCGTATAAAGAAGGGGTAAATTTCTCTACTACCATCTCCACCAATTGCACAATAGCGGCAATGATGGCAATAAACATAATAAAACTCAAAAAGCTTAAATCCACCTTGGCAAAATCGGGACTCAACCAAGATAAAGCGCCTTTTTCCAACATATATTTATTCATAAGGTAATTGACAGGAACCGTAATCAATAATACAAAAACTACGGCAAGACCTAAACCTACCGAAGTTTTGACTGTTTTAGATACAGCCAAATATGAACACATGCCCAAAAAATAGGCAAAGATCATATTGTCAATAAAAATCGACTTTACAAATATATTTAATAAATTTTCCATATTCTAATTTGTCTTTTTTATTAATTTTTCTCTTGTAATTCTGGATTCCGTGCTTTTTGAACCCATATAATTAAACCCACCACAATCAACGCCATTGGAGGGAGTATAAATAAGCCATTATTTACATATCCAAATTCATAAAAACTTGTAGGAATTACTTGGAACGAAAGAATGGTACCCGAACCTAACAATTCTCGAATTGCGGCCACAATCACCAAGATAAGTCCATATCCAAGCCCATTTCCAAAACCATCTAAGAGCGCAGGCCAAGGTTTATTTGCCATAGCAAAAGCTTCCAAACGTCCCATCACTATACAGTTGGTAATAATCAAACCCACAAATACCGACAATTGCTTACTTACATCATATAAAAAGGCTTTCAGCATTTGATCTACTACAATAACTAAGGCCGCAACCACAACCAATTGCACAATAATACGAATCCGTGGAGGAATGGTGTTTCGCATCAAGGAAATTATGAAATTGGAAAACCCAGTCACTACCGTAACCGACAAAGCCATGACTAAAGCGGGTTCCAATTGCACCGTCACTGCCAAACAAGAACAGATCCCCAACACTTGTACGGTTACGGGATTGTTTTTATTCAATGGTAAAAACAATAGCTTTCTATTTTTTGTCGAAAAAAGAGGCTCTTTATTTTTTATTTCACTCATATCAAAAATAACTAAAAATTATTACTCTACTATACTTGCTTCGATCACGGCATTTAGTTGCACGCTATCATTCAAACTCACACTATCGGTGGAGGATAAATCGGTTTCCATTTGTTGTTTCAATTTTTGAAAATAATTTTCATAATTGGATAAACAAGTTTTAAGCATATCCGTCACGCCATTACTTGTAATTGTACCCCCCGAAATAGCATCTACGGCATGTTGTACCGATATATTTCCATTTTTAACGCCTCCTTTAACCAATACTACCGACACAAATTCACCATTGGTATTAAAAATTTCTTTTCCTTTGAAAAAGGATTGAAATTTAGGATCTGCAATTTCGGCACCCAATCCTGGGGTTTCTCCTTTATGGTCGAGAGTAACACCAATAATGGTATTCAAATCAGCTTTTAAAGCTAAATACCCCCAAATAGGCCCCCACAAACCTTTTCCTTGCAATGGAACTACATACATTTTTTCTGTATTGTTCTGACAAATAAATACAGGAAAAAGAGCTTGGTCTTTAGGTTTTGCTAATTCATCTTTTAAATTTACATCAAAAGCTCTTAGATTTCCTTTTTGCATACGTCCTTGGGCATAGACATCGCAAACATTACCTTGTGCATTAACTAGGAGTTCTTCGGTAATGTACTGTTCATAGAGACTCACCGCATTGTCACTAGTTGATTCAATATCGGCTGAACGCAAAATATTTTGCATTTTTTCGATTTCTACATTTTTTGTTTGCATCGGTTGCAACAAGATCGCTGCCGTTGAAAGAACTGCGGCAACTACGGTCACAAGCACTGCGGTGTAAACAAAGATATATTTATTTGAAAACATAATTATAATTTTTCTAGTTTACTATTTATTTTGAGACTCTAAGGAACTTTGTTTTAAACGTTTTTCTCTACGTTTGATATTTTGATGAACCACTACATAGTCGATAAGAGGTGCAAATGTGTTCATAAACAAAATAGCAAGCATCATACCTTCAGGATAAGCGGGATTGAACACCCGTATCAGTATAGCCAACACCCCCGTCAAAAACCCATAAATCAATTTACCCGTATTGGTTTGTGCCGAAGTAACTGGATCGCTAGCCATAAATACAGCTCCAAATAAAAAGCCACCCATTAATAATTGATATAAAGGGCCTATGTGCATTACGCTAGCCTCAGGTCCCGCACATAAATTTAATAACAAAGTCATACCTGCGCCTCCGAGAATTACCGAAAACATCACACGGAAACTAGCTATTCCCGTCCATAAAAGGATAATCGCACCCAAAAGAATACAAAACTTGGAAGTTTCACCCACCGAGCCAGGCATAAACCCCCAAAACATATCATGTAAACTAGGCAACAAATCTACTTGACCTCCACTTATTTTGGACAAAGCCGTAGCGCCCGAAAAAGCATCCGCTTTTTCAGCAATCCAAACTTTATCTCCCGACATTTGTGCTGGATAAGCAAAGAATAGAAAGGCGCGCGCAATTAAGGCTGGATTCCATATATTCATTCCTGTACCTCCAAATACTTCCTTCCCAATTACAACGGCAAATGCAGTAGCTAAAGCAAGCATCCATAGCGGAGTATCGGGAGGGCATATCATCGGAATCAACATTCCCGTCACTAAAAAGCCTTCATTCACTTCATGTCCTCGTACTTGAGCAAAAGCAAATTCGATACCTAAACCCACCACATACGAAACCACAAGCATAGGGAAAACTTTACCTAAACCATACCAAAACATTTGTAAAAAATCCGTTTGTATACCTAAGGATAAAAAATGTTGGTACCCTACATTATACATTCCAAACAATAAAGCTGGAATTAAAGCAATTACCACAATCACCATTGCTCGCTTCATATCCATACTATCTCGAATATGTGTACCCAAACGGGTCACCTTATTGGGGACGAACAAAAAACTTTCAAATGCGTCAAAGGTAGAATGGAGTTTGGAAAAACGCCCCCCCTTTTCAAAATTGGGTTTTATTTTATCTATTAAATCTCTTAACATAGTAGTCTTATTTTTATCCTTCAGTTTCTTCACGAATCAAATCAATGCCTTCACGAATAATTTGTTGAATATCTGTTTTAGAAATATCTATATATTCACATAATGCAAAATCTTCAGGTACTACTTCGTAAATACCTAATTGCTCCATTGCATCAATATCTTTAGTAATACAAGCTTTTATTAGTTGTAAAGGATATATATCCATAGGGAATACCTTTTCAAATTCGCCCGTCATCACAAAAGCTCTTTGTCCTCCATTGAGATTGGTATCCATCTTATATTGTTTATGAGGAAATAACCAAGAAAAAAAGCTATGTGAAAAACTATAGCGATGCAATCCCAAAGTTAACCAACCCATAAAACGATAACGATTTCCTTCGGGTACCACACTAATTAGATGATCGTAAAAACCCAAATAGCCAGAGGTTCCTATATTTGTCCCCGTCAACACATTGCCACTGATAATACGAGAATTGTCCGTAATTAAATTGTCGGCAAGCAGATACCCCACATTGACACCCGACAAAATACGATGATAGCCCGTACGTTTTACTTCCGAACCAGCCAAAGCCACAATTTTGGTAGCATCATATTTTCCATCCATAAACAAATGCCCTATGGCTATTATATCTTGTGGATGTATATACCAAATTTCTTCTCCTTTGTTGATAGGCTCCAATTGTTGTACTTGTACACTGATGTTTCCCGAAGGATGTGGACCTTCAAAATAATGAATTTCCACATGTTTTGAACGAATAAATACTTCCGAACTAGTACGTTTAGCATGCAAATTCAAATGTATTTTCCCCTTAGTCAAAAAACGCACAGCCTCTATACCCGCTTGAAAAAACTCACCTCTTCCATGTACCATCACATCATAATCGGCAGCTAAAGGAGCAGTATCAAAACCTGAAATAAAAATAGCTTTAGGGGTATGCGAAGGATTGGCGATGATATCAAATGGACGTTGACGAATCATGGCCCATAGACCCGATGCCAATAAAAGTTCTTTTACTTTTTCAGTGTTGAGATCGGCTAGAGGACAAAGAGGGAAATTGACATATTCTACCTCTTGATCGGCATGAATACGCACCTCTTCAATACGTCTTTTTTCTCCATAAACAATTTTTTGGATTTGCCCACTTACTGGTGAGGTAATTTGTATTCTTTCGTCATGTTTGTCGAAAAACAAAGGCGTTCCAGCAAGTACGCGCTCACCTTCTTTCACCATTAATTTAGGTCTTAAACCATAAAAATCGGTAGGTTTAACTGCATATTCCTCAAAAATAAGCGTGGGGGCACGTAAAGAACCATCCGCAATTCCTTGTATAGGAATATCTAAACCTTTTTTTATCTTAATTACATTTTCCATAGTGTGTAGAAATTCAAACGGCAAAGGTACATAATATTTTTTAATTTATAAAAAAACATGTACATTTGCCTAAGGTTTTCAACATTTTTACAGAATATGATTTTAAATTACATTTGGATATCTTTTTTCTTAATTGCATTCGTCGTGGCCGTTTTACATTTTGTACTTACGGGAGATGCAATGGTATTTAAGCAAATTATAGATTCCACCTTTGCAACTACCAAATTGGCAGTTATGGATATAGCCCTCCCCTTAGCTGGCATTATGACCTTATGGCTCGGTTTGATGAATGTGGGCGAAAAAGCAGGCGCTATCCGTGTTTTATCACGTATTGTAGGTCCTTTTTTTCACAAACTATTTCCAGAAATTCCCGCCAATCATCCCGCCATTGGACAATTATTGTTGAACTTCTCTGCCAATATGTTGGGTTTGGACAATGCAGCCACTCCGCTGGGACTTAAAGCAATGGAAAGTATGCAGGAATTAAATCCGAAGAAAGAAACCGCAAGTAATGCACAAATTATGTTTTTGGTAATCAATACCTCTGGACTTACCATTATTCCAATTGCGATTTTGGCGCAAAGAGCCTTATTGGGGGCAAGTGCACCCACCGATGTGTTTGTGCCTCTCCTTTTAGCAACTTTTTGTTCGACTATGGGAGGAATTATTTTTGTATCTATCAAGCAAAAAATCAATCTTTTCGATAAAACAATTTTAGCTTGGTTGGGAGGAATTACACTTTGTATTGGTTTACTTATGTGGTATTTTCTAAGCTTAGAGGAAGCGGAAGTATCACGGATGTCAAACATTATAGGTAATGGCGTACTTTTACTAATTATCACGGCGTTTATAGGAGGCGGACTTTATAAAAAAATTAATGTTTATGGAGCCAAAGACGGCTTTATGACTACCTTGAAAATCATCCCCTATCTAATTGCCATGTTAGTTGGAATTGGCGTTTTTAGAGCCTCTGGAGCAATGGATTATTTAGTTGACGGAATTGCTTTTTGCTTTAATGCCATAGGCTGTAATACCGATTTTGTAAATGCACTCCCCACGGCATTTATGAAACCGCTTAGTGGAAGTGGATCTAAAGCGATGATGATAGAAACCATGGTAACTTATGGCCCCGATAGTTTTGTAGGCCGACTCTCCTGCTTATTTCAGGGTGCTGCCGATACTACTTTTTACATTATTGCGCTGTATTTTGGTTCTGTAGGCATTCGCAAAACTCGGTATTCGGTACAAGCAGGGCTTTTTGCTGATCTCGTGGGTGTAATTGCAGCTATTCTCATTGCTTATCTATTTTTTCATTAAATTTAAAATCTACAATCATGCGCATTTTTCTCACTTTTTTTTGGGCTCTGCTTCCCCTATTATCTTGCGCTCAAAATATAAAAAGTTTGCAAATTACAGAATCGGGCAAACTAAATGGATTAGCCATGCTTCCTTTAAATTCGTCTCAAAAACTTCAGGTTCAATTTGATGATTTGGACGACAATGGACAAAATTATAGCTGCAAAATAATTCATTGCAATGCCAATTGGGAAACCTCCACCCTTAAAGATTTTGAATATTTGGGAGGGCTCAATGTTAGCGAAATTGAAAATACAGAATTTTCATTCAATACTCTTATGGGCTATGCACATTATAGTTTTGAAATTCCAAATCGATATCAAGTATTTAAAAAATCGGGCAATTATAAAGTGCAAATTTACCCTTCCAATCAAGTTGATCAGATCGTTGCCGAACTTCCTTTTCGAGTGTACGAAAACTTGGTACATATCCAAGCAGAAGTAAATATTCCCAAAAGAGTAGAATATAGAAATCTCAAACAAGAAATCAGCATTCGCATTCGCGCAATTCCCGAAAAATTTCAAATTCAACAAGCATTTCAAAACCTCAAAGTGTATGTGCAACAAAATAGAAACACATTAACTTACCGGCAAATACCCTATCAATATGCAAGTGGAGAAAATTTTGAATACAAAGATATCGATCTTCTTATTTTTGATGGTTTGAATGAATATCGTAATTTCGATATTCGCCCGCTAGATTATGCGGGAAGAAATGTGAAACAAACGCGCGTAATAGACCGCAAATATCAAGCTTCCGTTTGGCCCGACGTAAATCGTTTACACACGGTGTATATCGAAAACGAAGATCTCAATGGTGATTTTGCAATTAAAGCAGCAAAAAAAGAAAATTCAGCCATTGAAGCCGATTATGCGTGGGTGGATTTTCTACTCGAATCGGAATATCCGCTAGCCGACAAAAAGATATATGTAGTGGGCCAATTTAATGCTTGGGAATTAAATGCCTCTAATCAAATGTCATATAATTACACAAAAAAAGCATATACCTACACCGCCCCTTTTAAACAAGGGTTTTATGATTATATGTACGTAAGTCAATCTGTCAAAAACGGAGCTATTAATTGTGTAGAATTAGAAGGCAATCACCAAGAAACCGAAAACGATTACTATATTTTCGCCTATTACAGAAACCAAACTTTTGGCTACGATCAACTCATTGGCGTTTTAAAAATAAACAGTCGTTTTATTCAAAAATAAAAATAATAGTATATAGCGCCAATGGAAGACAACATAAAACAAGCATTTATTCAATGGAAAGGTTTTTTACCTACCTCTATTAACCTACTCCCTGCTTCGGGTTCGCACCGAAAATATTATCGAATTTGCTTTGACGAGCAAAGTTGTTTGGGTGTTTTTAATCTCGACCAAGATGAAAACAAAGCCTATTTGAATTTTTCCGAACAATTTTCAAAAAAGAATTTACCCGTTCCTGTCATTTTACATCAAACCCTAGAGGAATCTATTTATTTTGTGGAAGATCTCGGAGACACAACCTTATATAATTACTTAATTGCCAATAGAGTCGATGCTCAATTTCCAAACACGCTCATCCCTTTATACAAAAAAGCCATTGACGCACTTTTAGAATTTCAATTTAAAGGTGGACAAGATATGGATTATAGCTATGCCTACCCTCGTAAAGCTTTTGATGAACAATCCATGCGTTGGGATGCCAATTATTTTAAATATTATTTTTTAAAATTGGGAAATATTCCTTTTGATGAACAAAGCTTAGAAAGTGATTTTGAAAATCTGATACATTATTTGTCGCAAGCCGAAAGTGATTATTTTTTATTTCGTGATTTTCAATCCAGAAACATCATGATCAAAAATGATCAACTCTATTTTATCGATTTTCAAGGGGGACGAAAAGGTGCTTTAGCTTACGATTTAGCCTCTCTTTTATTTGATGCCAAAGCGGATATTCCACATTCCCTACAAGAAGAACTCTTAGAATATTACTTACACAAAATACAAGCATACAAAAAAACAGAACCCTGCCTATTCCGTTCTCAATACTATGCTTTTGTCTATATTCGTATTATGCAAGCCATGGGGGCGTATGGACTTCGCGGATTTTATGAAAAAAAAGAACATTTTTTGAAAAGTATTCCTTACGCAATTCAAAATTTGGCTTATTTGGAAACGAATGCAAAATTAGCATTGCCTTTGCCTGCGCTAAAAAGCATCTTCAACTATTTAATTCATAGCCATTGGAACGAATTTTCAAAACCGATTCAAAGCAATTTATGCTTGAGCATTTATAGTTTTTCATTCAAACAAGGCTATCCCAAAGATATCTACGGGAATGGAGGGGGCTTTGTATTCGATTGTCGAGGCCTTCCCAATCCAGGACGTTTAGACCAATACAAATCCCTAACAGGCAAAGATGCCGCAGTGATCCACTATTTGGAGCAATACGAGTGTGTGCACGAATTTGTGGATCAGGCAATCAAAATGGTAAGTCCTACCATTGCAAATTATATTGAACGAGGATTTTTGCATCTAATGATTAATTTTGCATGTACAGGAGGGCAACATCGATCCGTATATTGTGCCGAACAATTTGCAAAAAAAATAAATCAACAATTCCAATTAAAAATAGAAATTCACCATATAGAACAAGAAAAACAAGGAAAGTAAGAATTTTTAACAAAATATGTACGATTTTAAAACTCTTCTATTGTTAGATTGTAAAAAAATGTATAAATTTGCATCTTATTGAAAATAAAATTTCCTAAATATAGATAATATACTGATTTTTATGTTTATTACCTATATTCACTAAAAGAAAAAAAATATATTAGATATGAAAAAAACAACCCGAATTATCATCCAAGTTATTTTAGGTATAATTAGTATTGTACTTGCTTTTTTACTTTTTGAAAGTATTATGGCACCTGTACGTTTTGAAAAAGAAAGAGGCATTCGAGAAAAAGTAGTAGTTCAACGTCTAAAAGATATTCGTACGGTACAATTGGCTCATAAAACTTCTTTTGGAAGATATATCAACGATATCGATTCACTTATTTTATTTTTAGAAAATGGGCATTTACCTATGGTAAAAAAAATAGGAAATGTGCCTGATACGCTTACCGAAGCACAAGCCTTAAAATTAAAAATTATTTCACGTGATACCATCTATGAAATTGCGTATAAAGTACTTTTCCCTACACATACCGACAAAGAAAAGCACTTGGCTTCATTGAAATATATTCCATTCACCAATAAAGAAGAAAAAATAACGATGTCTGCAGGTTTTATTGAAAAAAGTGGATATAAAATCCCTGTTTTTGAAGTTAAAATGCCTTATACTAGTTATCTTCGTGGTTTGGATAATCAACAAATTATGAATTTAGCATCTCGTGCCAATGACTTAAACCGCTATCCAGGTATTAAAGTGGGTAGTATGGAAGAAGCCATTACCGAAGGCAACTGGGAATAATTTTGCAACAAATGGAGTTATTTACTTGTCTCACTCGATACATTAATGCGAATATTAGCACATTTAGTGATAATCAATTAAGTTTGCATATTTGTACGCATAGAGGGAAGTTTAGCTTTAGTTTACACTCACTAAAAAGCAAGCAATTACTTGCTTTGGTACATTACGAAATTCATTCTTTAGCAGAAAGTTTTAATTTTATACTTTCTCAAATTTGTGAGCAAGAAGAACTCCTTAGTTTTGATTACGGAAAGATATCGTATAGTGTTGAAGATTTTAAATCTAGTTTGATACCCACTCGTTTTTATACTAAAGAAAGTGCCGAAAGTTATCTCAAACTTCTTTACCCTCTAAGTGAACAAGAGGTGTTGTTTAAAGAAGAGTTGACTAAAACCAAAGCCTATTGCATCAGTGCCATCAGCTTAAGTTATCAAAAAGCCATAGAAACCCATTTTCCAAAAGCCACTTTTGTCAGTATTTACAAGCAACTTATCGACAATGGACAAATTTTGATAAAGAGCAAAAAACAAGTAGTCCATCAAGCTTTTATACATCTACGTAAGAATCACTTTGATATTTTGGTATTTGAATATAATGAATTACGTTTTATCAACACCTATCCTTGTCGCTCGAACAACGATCTTCTTTACTTTAGCCTTTTACTACTCAATAAATTAAAAATTGATTTAGGAGCCTTACATCTTTACTTAAGTGGCTATGTTGAAGGAATTAATGCCTTAGAAATTTTAGAAAACCAGGTGCTCAATATTGAATATTGTCAAGCCCCTCCCACTAAACATATTTCAGAAAACGTAAATTTTTCCACCTATTTCACCCTTATAGATCTAGCCGAATGAGAATTGTAAGTGGAAAATTTAAAGGTAGACAGCTGTATGCACCTACCGACTTGCCCGTTCGTCCCACTACCGATTTGGCTAAAGAGAGTTTATTCAATATTCTTCGATTCAAATTAGATTTAGATGAAATTGAGGCCTTGGATTTATTTGCAGGCATAGGTAGTATTTCTTACGAATTGATTTCTCGCGGTGCCCGTAGCGTACATGCGGTGGATATCAATCCCAAATGCACCGCTTTTATCAAAGAAACCAGCGAACGTTTAAAAATAAACAATCTGCAAGTGTTTAAACAAGATGCTTTTCTATATCCCCTGCAATCGAAGGTATCCTACGATTTTATATTTGCCGATCCCCCTTATCAAGCCGAAGGAATTGGAACGATTCCCGCTCATATTTTTGAAGGAAAAGTGTTGAAAGAACAAGGATTATTTGTACTTGAACACTCCAAAGAGCACAATTTTGCTAGCTTTCCATTCTTTAAAGAAGAACGTCATTATGGCAAGGTGCACTTTAGCTTTTTTAGTCGATAATTCATTTTTATCTTTGGTATTTTAATACCCTAATAGAATTAAACTTCCACAAAGGACTAGTGCAATCACACTTTTTATCAATTTTAACCAAACAAACTGCTTGCGCGATTCGGCTATCAAAAGTAAGGAAGTATGTCCATCTTGCACAATGGCATTAGCAAAAAAGACTGAAAAAGGTAAAGAACCTACAAAAAAGAGTTGTGCAAAGGCAAAGTGAGGCCCCGATTGCGGAATCCAGCCTATAAGAATAGCAAAAAACAACATAAAAATCAATTTTGCAGTATCATGACTCAACCAAGCGGCAATATCTATATATGCATTCAAAATATTAATGGCATAAATGGTGAGTAAAGTCCACATAAAAATAGATACAAAATGTTTTTTGATTACATGCTTCCACAGATGGGCTTCCAAAAAATGTTCATCTGCTCTCAAAACCAAGATCAAGCCTAAGATTCCT
>JAVVPL010000027.1:0-20382 GCA_036655775.1 Bacteroidales bacterium
TAAAGTCTTTTTTTGTTGAATCAAATCCACCCCTTTCATCATTTGATCTAAAATCATTTGTGGATCTTCAAATCGAGGATTATCAGAAGTTAAAATAAGTCGATTACTATGTAAAGCGGCTATTTTAGCCATAATGGGTCGTTTTGTTGCATCTCTATTACCTCCAGCTCCCACTACAGTAATAATTTGCTGTCCTTCTTCTTTAATGGATTTGATCGTAGTTAGAACATTTTCTAAAGCATCGGGAGTATGTGCATAATCTACAATAGCCGTAAATCCACGCGCAGACGGCATAACCTCAAAACGACCTTCTGCCGCCACCAATTCACTTAACAATCGGAGTACTTCTATTTTATCTTCGCCCAACAAAATAGCAATTGCATAAATCGCCGTTAAATTATACGCATTAAATTCGCCCACCAAACGACACCAAACATCCATTGAATCCATGTTCAAATGCAGTCCAATCACACTATTTTCAATAATTTTACATTTAAAATCCGCTGGATTTTTCAAAGCATAAGTATAGGTTTTTGCGACTGTATTTTGAAGCATGACTAAACCATTTTTGTCATCTACATTGGTAATTGCAAAGGCCGTTTTAGGCAAATTGTCAAAAAACATTTTTTTGACACGAATATATTCTGCAAAAGTTTTGTGATAATCTAAATGATCGTGGGTAATATTACTAAAAGCGGCCCCTGTAAATTCGAGTGCTGTAATTCGATCTTGTGCAATCGCATGTGAACTCACCTCCATAAAAGCATGGGTACAATTTGCGTTTACCATACGAGCCAAAAGACTGTTCAATTCAATAGGATCTGGCGTAGTATGCGTGCTTGGAATAATCTCTTCGTTAATTTTATTTTGAATAGTAGATAAAAGCCCTACTTTGTAACCCAATTTACAAAACAAAGCATGAAGCAGGCTTACGGTAGTGGTTTTGCCATTAGTTCCTGTAATGCCTACTAATTTTAATTTGGATGAAGGATAGTCGTAAAATGCCGCGGCTGCATAAGCTAAGGCTTTTGCTGAATTTTCCACTTGAATATACAAAACTTCGGGATACAATTCGGTGGGCCAAACTTGGCAGACCACTGCTCTAGCTCCATTTTTAATTGCTTGTGGAATAAAATCATGACCATCATTATCTACACCTACAATAGCAAAAAACAAGGCATCTTTGCACACTTTACGTGAATCAAAGCAAAGAGAAGTGATTACACACTCTAAATTGCTCATGCTTTGTTTTATTTTGCTAGCATCTGGGAATAATTCCTTCACTGTTTTTTTCATATTCACATCATTTAAAATCATAATAATTCTATACTCACTTTAGCACCTGTATGAATAGGTTCGCCCGCTTGCATCGACTGTCGCACCACCGAGCCTTTTCCATACACTCTCACTTGTAATCCTTGTCTTTCCAATAAATAAATAGCATCCCGAGCACCTAAACCTATCACATTCGGCATACTATTGTTAGAATTTGTGAGTAATTGACATTTGAGTATTTGGGTTTCTTCTTCTTTTTGCAAACGCACATATTTATTTTTTGCATCCATTGCGGGCGCAGGAATATTCAAATACGAATACACCTTGCGGATATCTGCGGTATTGCCCCCCCCAACTTCAGGTCGACTGACAATCATCGGCCTTACCATATCCGCACCTACATAATCTCTGAGCAAGGTTGCATATACCTTGTCTGCAATTTCTCTAAACACAGGAGCCGAAACTTCACCTCCATATTTTTTGTTTTTTTGAGGATTTGTAATAATTACAATACATGAATACATCGGATTATCCGCAGGAAAATAGCCTGCAAAAGAAGCTCGATACATCATTTTTTCCACGCCTTTTTTTCCATAATTTATTTGAGCAGTACCCGTTTTTCCCGCTACTTTATATGGTGAATGCGATAAGGATCTAGCGGTTCCTTCAGTTACAACCCCTTCCAATAAACCTTTCATTTTGTCAATTGTCTTTTTGCTACAAATATGTTCTATCAAAACTACAGGTTCATTTTTTCGTATCACATTATTGCCTTCTTTTATTTCTTTAATAAAATAGGGTTTCATCATTTTTCCATTATTAGCTACAGCATTGTACAAAGCCAATTGATGTATGGGGGTCAAACGCAATTCATATCCAATAGACATCCATGGCAAAGAAATTTTGGACCAGGTTTTACTTTTTGGATTTTTAATATATGGAGCTCCTTCTCCTGCCAATTCCAATCCTAATTTTTCATTCAAACCCATTTTGTACAAATAATCTGTAAATTTTTTAGGATTTTGATGAAAAACATCATAAGCCAAGTATGAAATTCCCACATTGGAAGACTTTTCAAAGGCTTTTTTAAAAGAAATTTCCCCATAACCACCTCTCTTTGAATCTATCATATTCCGTCCATGAAACGCCATAATACCCGTTGGCACAAGCGTACTGGTATCGTATTTCCCATCTTCCAAAATGGCAATTGAAGAGGCTAGTTTAAAGGTAGAGCCTGGCTCTGCACTTTCTTGAATTGCATAATTTAAAGCTTCGGAATATTTGCCATCCTTTCCTCTTTTCAAATTAGCAATTGCTCGTATTTCTCCCGTTACCACTTCCATTAAGATCGCACATCCATGCTCTGCTTCATTTTCTAGCAAACAACGCATCAAGGCAGCCTCGGCAACATCCTGTATACGAATATCAATGGTGGTAATAATATCTTTCCCATTCTCAGGTTCTATCTGATTG
Source organism: Bacteroidales bacterium (assembly GCA_036655775.1). GTDB lineage: Bacteria > Bacteroidota > Bacteroidia > Bacteroidales > P3 > JAVVPL01. The sequence goes on from JAVVPL010000027.1 coordinate 2,749, forward strand.
TTGCTATATACGGGACGCCAAATATCATTGGCCACTTTTTTGACTAAACGTTTTCCACTAATACCAGCCAACTCTTTATTAAATGCAGACTCTATACCCACTCCTTTTCCATCGGTAGTTTTATAATATCCAATCGTACGAGATGCCAAATCATTATATGGCAAATATCTAAATTCTTTTTCCTCTACAATTAACCCCCCTTTAAACTGTCCTTTTTTCAGAATAGGAAATTGTTTGATCCTTTGTAATTGTGTATAATTGATATTTTGAGCTATTTTCAAACTTCTAATTCCTTTGGCTCGTCCATTGGTAAGCATTTTTTTATATTGCACTTTTGATTTGGCAGGAAACATTCTACTTAAACTATCACTCAATGGATTTAGATAAAGACGAAATGTATCAATAGGAATCACACTTTTATGTAAATCGATACGTATCGTAAATATAGGCACCGAAGTTGCTATTAAATTGGTATCACGCGAATAAATATTTCCACGAATAGCATGCACCGTTTCCACCTTATAACTTTGCTTTTGCGCTTTCTCTTTCCATTTATCACCTTGAACAAACACAAGGACTGCAATCCTCACCACAATTGCAAAGGCAAATAGTAGTAAGAAAGCATACACAAGGTATACCCTATCAAATTTACGTTTTTTATCGTGAGTCATTGTTTTGGTCAGGCTTTGGAATCATTATTTTCATTGGAGGCACTACGGATTCTTTTATCCCCAAAGTATCGAGAGCCACAGCCACACTCGACTGAATACTAATACTCATCAATTCAGCTTTGCTTGATACTTCTATGGTTCTAAGTTCCTTCATTTCTTTTTTTATTTTACTAATTTCTCGCGCCGTGCTTTCTGCAAAATAATTTGAAGCTATTAATAAAAATGCTAAACCTACACAGAATAAAATAAATCGCCAATGGTCAAGCAAACCATCTCTAAGCAAGACAGAACCATCCAACATTCCCATTGCTTTTGCCTTGCGCTGTTTGCTCTGTTCTTTTCTTTTTTTCGATGCGTTGAGCACTTCTTCCTCTTGAGCTAAACGTATCGCTTCTTTTTCAGCTTGTTGTTTTTGAGCATCCGCTATCAATGCCAACTCCTCTGGAGTCGTATTTTCTGGGCTAGGAATACGTTTATTCTTTCCCATAGCTATATTTTTTCAGCAATTCTCAATTTAGCACTACGAGCTCGCGAATTCTCATCCAATTCTTCAGTTTGTGCCACAATTGCCTTGCGATTAATAAGCCGAAAAGGGGATAAGGAATTACCATAAAAATCTTTATCAATTTCTCCTTCAAATTTGGCAGAACGCATAAAGTTTTTTACCAATCTATCTTCTAGGGAATGGTAGGACAAAACCACTAGACGACCTTCGGGTTTCAATATCTCCAAACATTGTTGCAAGACCACCTTTAAAGCCTCAATCTCTTGGTTCACCTCTATACGCAAAGCTTGAAACAACATTGCGTAAAATTTATTTTCTTTACCTCTAGCTGGGAAGCGATTTAAAATTTGCATCAATTGCGCAGTATTGGTAATTTTTTCGTCTACCCTAGCTTTCACTATAGCTTTGGCTATCCTTCTTGCATCTCGGAGTTCGCCATAGGTATATAAAACTTTGCTAATTTCTTCTTCTGTATACTCATTGAGAATACTAGCGGCATTTAAACTTTGGCGTTTATCCATCCGCATATCCAAAGGACCTTCGGTGCGAATTGAAAAACCTCTTTCTGGGACATCAAATTGATGAGAGGAAACACCCAAATCAGCCAAAATTCCATCCACAGGAATTGCGGCATACATTCGTAAAAAATTTTTTAAGTATTGAAAATTTTGATTAATTAAGGTAAAACGAGCATCCTCTATGGTGTTTTGTAAAGCATCTTCATCTTGATCAAAAGCAAACAAGCGCCCCTGCTTCCCCAATTTAGCCAATATTTCACGTGCATGTCCTCCTCCGCCAAAAGTTAAATCAACATACGTCCCATCAGGCTTAATATTTAAGCCTTCAATTGTTTGGAACAACATAACTGGCGTATGGTAAACAGTTGGCATAATGTATTAGTCATTTAAATTTTGTGATTCCGTAATTTGGCCTAAACGTTGAGCGGCTAATTCTGCAAAATCTACCTCTTGTTTATTGAGTTCATTGTATACATCCACATCCCAAATCTCAATAATATTCACTTTGGATATTAATACAATTTCTTTATTAATTCGTTTGGCTTTTTTTTGATCCGAAGGAATCAACAAGCGATCCCCTCCATCCAATTCAATAGGATTTCCTTCCGACAATTTACGAATAAGCAATCTATCCGTTTTATTGTATGGATTTAGTTTTGCTATTTTGTCGGCCACTTCGCTTTCAAATTCTTGACGTGGATACAATTCCAAACAATCGTCAAAAATACTTTCGCGAATTACAAAACCAGCATCAATAACAGACAACAACAACTTTTTGAGAGCTGCTGGAAACTTAAAGCGTCCTGCAGGGTCCACTTTACAGTATTCTTTTCCAACTAATATTGCCATTGATTCAGTATTTTAAAAACAAATGCTGCACATTCATTTTAGTTTTTATATTCTATCATTTTTCAATTCGAGTGTAAAATTACACAAAATTCCCAAAAAAAACCAAAATGTTAATAACTTTTCCCATTTTGTGCCTAATAAAACCATTTCCAAAAAATTGGAAAGCAATCTGTAACTTTGTTTTTAGCGTATTTTGTCGTACATTTGTACGTTTTGAATCCAAAAGTAAAACGTATGAAAAGTTTGGAAATTAAAGAAAAGACCGTCGATATAGAACAACTTATACGGAGCAAAATCCCTAAACTTTATGTTTGGATTCCCAAATTTGTTATTTCTTGGTTTAAGAAACTAGTACACGAAGAAGAAATGAACACCTATCTTTTCAATAATAAGGATAAAATAGGCGTAGATTTCGTAGATGCTATTCTCGCACAAATGGGATATACAATTATAGGTACGGGAGTTCAAAATTTAGATCCACAACGCAGACTATTAATAGCTGCTAATCATCCATTTGGAGGCATTGATGGCATGGCGCTAATTTGCGAAGTAGGCAAAATAAGAAAAGATATTCTATTTCCTGTCAATGACATACTTTTAGGGCTACCTAATTTGAAGCCTTTATTTGTCCCTATTAATAAATATGGTACAAACACTGAAAATTACGACGTATTACAAACTGCTTTCCAATCCGAAAATATTCTTTTATATTTTCCAGCAGGGCTTTGTTCTCGAAAAAAACACAAGAAAATTTGTGATTTAGAATGGAAAAAAACATTTATATCCAAAGCCCGAGAAAGCCAACGAGATATCATCCCTGTATTTGTGCAAGGACAAAATTCACCTTTGTTTTATAATTTAGCGAATTGGCGCAAAAAATTGCATATCAAACTAAATATAGAACAATTTCTTTTAATCAACGAAATGTTTATTCAAAAAAACAAAACCATCCATTTTATTATAGGTGAAGCCATTCCCTACCAAACTTTTGACGAACGTTGTTCAGACAAAGAGTGGGCAGAAAAAGTAAAACAACACGTTTACGATCTAGCCTCAAATCCAAACAAAAAATTTGAAACACATATATAAATTTGTTCATAATGCAAGAAATTATTCCACCTATTGATAGAAAATTATTAAAAAAAGAACTCACTAAAGATCTTTTTATGCGTAAAACTAATTTCGCAGAGAGAGAACTTTACATAATCACAGCTCATAATGCACCTGCGGTTATGCAAGAAATTGGTCGCTTGCGAGAATACACCTTTCGGCAAGCGGGTGGTGGCACTGGGAAATCTTGTGATATTGATGAATTTGACACTATGGAGAACCCATACAAACAACTTGTGGTATGGGATCCCCAAAGTGAAGAAATTATAGGTGGCTATCGTTTTATCGAAGGGGAAAATATTCAAATAGTGAATGGAAATCCTTTGTTATCGACTGGCGAAATTTTTGATTTTTCCGAAAATTTTATTCAAAATTATTTACCACATACCATTGAATTGGGACGTTCTTTTATTCAAACCAAATTTCAATCAACCAAAGAAGCCCGCAAAGGAATGTATTCTTTAGATAATTTATGGGACGGACTCGGAGCTATTTGTGTACAACATCCTGAAATCATTTATTTTTTTGGGAAAATCACCATGTATCGAGATTTCCCCCTAGAAGCTAGAGATTATATTTTATTTTATTTGCAAACTTTTTTCCCCGATCCAGATCATTTGGTTATTCCACGCAATCCATTACAACTCGTAACCAATCGCCAAATTCTCGAAGATACATTTAAAGGATTAGATCTAGAAACGGCATTTAAAACGCTAAACAAAAGTATTCGAAAATTAGGCGAAAACATTCCTCCTCTTTTTAGTGCTTATACTAAATTATCCCCTACTATGCGCTGTTTTGGAACGGCTATCAACGACCATTTTGGCGATGTAGAAGAAACAGGAATTTTGATAACTATTGCAGATATCTATCCTGACAAAAAAGAACGACACATGCAACCCATTTTTTTAAATTAAACCCATGCAAATCAAAAAAGCAAGTTTTTTAATCAGCAACTCCGATTATACCAAATGTCCAGAGTCAAACATTCCTGAATATGCCTTTATTGGACGTTCAAACGTAGGGAAATCGTCGCTTATAAATATGTTGACGAACATTAACGATTTAGCTAAAACCTCGTCGAAACCAGGCAAAACACAATTAATAAATCATTTTTTAATCAATGAAAAAGAATGGTACTTGGTAGATTTACCAGGCTATGGGTATGCGCAAGCATCAAAAGAAAGCAAAGAAAAATGGAAAAAAATGATTGAGCAATACTTGTTAAATCGAGAAAATTTATACTGTGTGTTTGTATTAGTCGACACGCGCTTGTCTCCACAAATTATCGATATCAAATTTATGACTTGGCTTGGCGAAAAGCAAATTCCATTTTGTATTGTAGGCACTAAAGCGGACAAAGTATCCTCGCTTATAGTGAAAAAAAATATCGTATCATTGGAAAAAGAATTATTGAAAACCTTTACACTGGTTCCTCAAATTTTTATTACTTCTGCCGAAAAAAGAATGGGAAAAGATCAAATTCTTGACTTTATCGACACAATTAACAAATCTTAAAACAAAAAAGAGCCTATACTCGTGTATTTTCAATTCTAATGATACATACGATATGAATATTCACCAAATACCTTTGGGGGTATGATTTTTTTTTTATACTTTTGTAGATTATTTTAGATTTTAATTATAATATATATATACTATGGGTAACTCAAAGTTATTTGCAGAATTTCCTCCTGTTTCCACCGCTGAGTGGGAAAAGGTTATTAATGTCGACCTCAAAGGTGCCGATTATGAAAAGAGACTAGTTTGGAAAACTCCTGAAGGATTTAAAGTAAAACCTTACTACCGAAGTGAAGATTTGAATAATTTAAACTATTTGCAAACACTTCCTGGTGAATTTCCTTTTGTAAGAGGGAATCACAAAGAAGCCAATGCGTGGGAAATTAGACAAAACGTAAAAGAACAAGATGTTAAAATTGCCAATGCAACAGCTCTAGATGCTCTTGCCAAAGGCGCTCAATCTGTAGGGCTTTGCACCAAAAAAGTAGAGAAATTAAGTGATTTGGAAACTTTACTTAAAGGTGTAGATCTTACTAAAGTTGGCATTCATTTTACATGCTCACATTCGTATGCTTTGCTTTTAGATTTATTTATGCAATTTTTACACAAAAACAATATAGATGCAACAAAGGTCTATGGGTCTATTGATTTCGATCCATTTCACTATGCCTTAAAACACGGTAATTATTACGAGTCTTTAGCAAGCAATACTGCAGAACTCAAAACGATTTTTGAAAAATATGCTAAAGCACTTCCTCAATTTCGTTTGATTAACATCAACGCACAAATGTTGCACAATGCAGGGGCTACGGCTACACAGGAACTAGGTTATGGCCTAGCTTGGGCAAATGAATATTTATATTTACTCAATAATGCAGGATTTGCCATTGAAGATATTACGCCTCGTATGAGTATTAACTTAGCTGCAGGGTCGAATTATTTTATGGAAATTGCAAAAATTAGAGCTTGTCGTTTACTATGGGCTACTATTGTGACACAATATGCTGCAGATAAAAAAGAAGCTGCTCGTATTTTTATTCATAGCACTAGCTCTACTTGGAACAAAACTTTATACGATCCCTTTGTAAATATGTTGCGAACCACTACCGAAACCATGTCTTCAGCTATTGGGGGAGCGGATTCAATAAGTGTACTTCCTTTTGATTCTACGTTTCAAGCTTCCGATGAATTTTCGGATCGTATTGCACGTAACCAACAAATTATCTTAAAAGAAGAGTCTTTTATGGATAAAATTGCAGATCCTGCTGCAGGTTCTTATTATATTGAAAACCTAACAGAATCCATTGCTCAATATGCTTGGTCGAATTTTAAAACCATAGAAGAAATGAATGGTTTTGCCAAAGCATACGAAGCGGGGTTTATTCAAGATCAAGTACAAGCCAGTGCGAACCAAAGAGATATGGATATGGCCACGCGTAAAATTTTTGTTTTGGGAACTAATCAATATCCAAATTTAAATGAAACTGTAATGGATAAAATCCATTTACAAAAAGAAGTATGTACTTGCAAAACACAAGCACATCCTTACAAATCTATTTGCGTATATCGTGGCACTGAGGCTATTGAAGCTTTACGTTTAGAAACTGAAGCTTTTGTTGCAAAAGGAGGTGTAAAACCTAAAATTTTCTTACTTACTTATGGCAATTTGGCTATGCGCAAAGCACGTGCGGGTTTTGCAACTAATTTTTATGGTTGTGCAGGCTACGAAATTATAGATAATGAAGGATTTGAAAGTGTTGATCAAGGCGCTCAAGTCGCTTTAGATGCTAAAGCAAATATCGTTGTATTATGTAGTTCCGATGATGAATATGCCGACTTGGTTCCTCAAGCTTGTGCTTTATTAAAAGGCAAATGTACACTTGTGGTAGCTGGATATCCTAAAGAACAATTGGAAACTTACAAAGCTTTAGGTATTGAAGATTTCATTCATGTTAAATCTAACCTGCTTGAAGTGCTTAAACACACACACGCAGCTTTACTTAAATAATAAGAACACGGTTATAAAAAGAGGGCAAGCTATTTAGTTTGCCCTCTTTTTTACCTTAAATTATGGTATTATGATGAGTTTGTTGACTCTTATTTTATTATCCGTAGCTCTTTCTATGGATTGTTTTGCCGTGAGTATTGCCTGCGGCATGCAACAATTACAATCCAAATGGGTTGCGCTAAAGATGGCACTTACGTTTAGCGTTTTCCATATTGGCATGATTAGTCTGGGATGGGCTTTGGGAATAGGATTTCAAAAATATATTGATCTATTCGACCATTGGCTTGCCTTTGGCTTACTCTGTGGTATCGGAATTAAAATGATTATAGAGGGTTTAGATTCTAAAAAAGAAAAATCTATTTGTATACAAAAATGGAGTGTTTTATGCACTTTGGCTTTGGCTACTAGTATAGATGCTTTTGTAGTAGGCATTAGTTTGAGTTTAGAAAACGTTCGTTGGCTAGAAGCGGTTGTTTGTGTTGGAGGCACGTTAATTATAATGACTTTAACAGGTCTATTTATTGGTTCTAAAATGCGTTTCTTTTCACCTAAATTTGCAAATATTTTAGGAGGAATTATTCTATTAGGTATCGGCATACGCATTCTTTTAGAACATGAATATGGTTTCACACTTTAAATATTTATAACAAAATGGCAACTATCAGTATTACCAAAATTTTTACTTTTGAAATGGCTCACGCTCTATATGGATATGATGGTCCTTGTGCCAATATCCATGGGCATTCCTATCGTTTAGAAGTGAGCATACAGGCCAAACCTTTAGAGGATGTAAATAGTCCAAAAAATGGAATGATTATGGATTTTGGCGATTTAAAAAGATTGGTTCAAAAATATATTTTAGACGAAGTGGATCATGCTTTAATACTCAATGCAAATACATCAGCCGAAATTATTCATAGTTTACAAGCAAACTACAATAATATTGTGCTCTATCCATATCAACCTACGAGCGAAAATATGTTATCCGATTTTGCCAATAGAATTCAAAAACAACTTCCTTCTCATATTCAGTTGGAATGTTTACGATTATATGAAACCTCAACCTCTTTTGCCGAATGGAAAAATTAATTAAATTCAGTTTTAGAATTAGTCTATTTAGTTTACTATTATTGACTATTTCATGTAAGCCTTCACAAGAACCTGTATTAATAAAATTCATAGGCGAAACGCAAGGTACATATTATGCCGTTAGCTATTTTGATACCAAACAGAGAAATTTTCAAAAAAATATTGATTCTTTATTGAATCAATTTGATACTTGTGCATCCTTGTGGTGCGAAAATTCCGAATTAGCTCGTGTAAATAGGAATGAAGTAATTGCACTTTCGCCTATGTTTATCGACCTTTTTAATAAATCCGTATCTATTTCCAAAGCAACTCATGGATATTTTGATTTTACAGTGGGATCTTTGGTAAATGCGTATGGATTTGGACAGAAGAAAAGAGAAGGAACGCAATTCAGTAAAACGGAATTACAAAAGTATTTAAACTGTATTGGCTATCAAAAATTACAAATTCAAGGCCAGACTCTACACAAAGAGAATCCTTGTATCCAAATTGATTTTAATGCCATTGCACAAGGATATAGCACCGATTTAATTGCTTTATTTTTGGAAAACCAAGGCATTTCAGCGTATTTAGTTGATGTGGGTGGAGAAGTATATGGGAAAGGAGAAAAACCCAATAAAACGCCTTGGGTAGTCGGTATTGAAAAACCAAGTATAGATGCAAATGCCGAACGGGAAATTATAGGAAGAGTTTGTTTGAAAAATCAAGCATTAACCACCTCGGGCAATTACAGAAAATATTTTGAAGCCAATGGTATTCGCTATTCGCATACAATTAATCCCTTTACAGGTGAAGCTGTACATCAAAATTTGCTCAGTGTGAGTGTAATCAATCCTCAAACATGGAAAGCAGATGCTTTAGCTACGGCTTTTATGGTTATGGGCTTGGAAAAAACCAAAGAATATTTAGCCAAAGATAGCGAAACCGAAGTTTTTTTAATTTTTTCTAATCTTAAAGGGGAATTGGAAACTTGGTCTTCGTATGGCTTTAAAAAATATCTACTACCCTAAATGAGGGTGTATCCTTTATAATATAAGAGGAATACGATATCCTTTATAGCATGTTGTCAAAACTTTCTTGACTTCTATAGGCATCTACAATATCGAGAAGTTCACTGCCATATTTTTCCAATTTGACTTTGCCTAAACCATTCACTTTCAAAAGTTCTTTATCGCTTTTAGGCTCTGTATTTACGATTCCTATCAATGCTTTTTGAGTCACAATACAATAAGCAGGTAGATTTTTTTCTTGTGCCAATGCTTTACGCCAAAGGATTAAAGCTTCCAAAAGAGCGGGATTTTTTATATCTAGTTCGGAACTATTTTCTGTTTGAGTCGCTTTTTCTGTTTTAAGACTTGCTTTTTCGTCTTTACTCAATTTACTTTTTGTTTTTTTAGGTTCCGATTTGGCTTTTAGAGGCGTGTCATCGATCAAAGCCTTGGCCTTTATTGCTAAATAATCTGGAATAGAAAAACAATTTAAACAAAGAGGAAGGGTATGTGCTTTTTCACAATAAGCCAAATGAAATCGTTCTAAAATCTGTTGCAATTGTTTTGCCGAGGCCTTATTATCTAATTCAACCTTAGATTTAGAAAGAATATAGGCAATAATCACTTCCAATTTTTCAATAAAATAGACGGCTGCTTTTTGAATTCTTTCTTTAATTTCTGGCGCTTGTTCATAATTTGCTGCATGTTGCACCATATAGCTAAGTTGTTTTTGAAACTTCTCTCCTATATCATATATTTCAAATCGGAATAAACTCAAATATTTGTCAATGTCCCCATGAAGATAGGGATATATTTTAAAAAAATTATCATACGAAAACTTTTTCAAATCTATAAAACGAAAAAGAAGTTGACTAAAATCAAATTGATCTTGTAAGAGTTCCACATAATAGTCTTTTTGATATTGTTCAACATCGGTTTCTTTAAGTTGTATTTGGGCAATGTTTTGACTAAAGGTATCCACTTGTATATCTTCCTTAAGACTATCAGGTCCTATTAGAGATTTTAAAACCAAGCCCTCTAAACTTTTGCACCGACTCAAAGCTACATAAACCTGTCCATGCGCAAAGGCTCTTTGCGCATCTATAATTACTTTTTCAAAAGTAAGTCCTTGACTTTTATGAATTGTAATAGCCCAAGCTAATTTTAATGGATATTGGGTAAAACTGCCTTCTACGCTTTCTACAATTTCTTTGGTAGTTTCATTGATACTATATTTTGTATTTTTCCATGTTTCGGGAGAAACCTCTATAGGATCCTCTTCATTGGGACATTGCACTTCGATTCCAGCTTTTGAAATTTGAGTAATCACCCCTATTTTCCCATTAAAATATCGTTTTTCTACAGAAGAATCGTTTTTGACAAACATGACCTGCGCGCCTTTTTTTAGACTTAATTTATACTCTGTAGGGTAGGAATACTCAGGAAATTCACCTTGTATAGTGGCATTGAAACTAAAACTAGAACTTTTAATTGCCTTCAATTTTTGCTCATTGAGTTCTTTGGATTGATTATTGTGCGTGGTGAGGGTAATATACCCCTCTGTATCTTTAGGTGAAAAATCGGGATGATAGCATGCTTTGAGCGCTTGCTGCACTTGGGCATCCATCTGTTTATTTCTAATTTTATTCAGTATAGAAATAAAATTTTCATCACTCTGGCGATAGATATGTTTTAATTCAATAGGCGTGAAGTGCGATTGCTGTAGGGCTCTGCTATCAAAAAAATAAGGAGAATTATAATATTGTTGCATTTGTATCCATTCCTCATCTTTAACGATAGGGGCTAATTGCTGCAAATCTCCAATTAGTAAAAGCTGTACCCCTCCAAAAGGTTTATCCTTTCCTCTATACCGTTGAAGAACATCATTAATGGCATCTAAAGTATCCGCGCGTACCATACTAATTTCATCTATAACCAGTAAATTTAAACTACGAATAATATTTATTTTTTCGCGATTGAATTTATTTGCATATTGTTTTGTACTTGTATTGGTAGTAGGAGAAACTTCTACTTTTTCATAACCTGGCAAATAGAGTCCAAAAGGAAGTTGAAAAAAAGAATGTATGGTAACACCCCCTGCTTGGATAGCAGCGACTCCCGTTGGAGCAACAACAATCATCCGTTTGGGAGAAGTTCGTTTGAGTTCATGAAGAAACGTAGTTTTCCCCGTACCCGCTTTGCCCGTGAGAAATACATTTACCCCTGTAAACTGAAGAAGATGATTTGCAAGATCTCTTTGAGGATTTGGAATTGAAGATAGAGAAATATTTTTTGTCATAAAACAAAATTACAATTTTTTTTTGGTAGATACTCTTTTATTTTAGAATAATTAAGAAATCGTTTTCGCCTCATGCTTCCACCCAAATACCCACATTCACCCCAAATTCAGCTTTATTCAAAACAATACCGCCATTCATCCCTTCCATAATACGCTTACTAATGGCTAAGCCTAATCCAGACCCACTGCTTTTGGTTGTAAAATTGGGTTCAAACAAATGAGCCAAAGTTTCGTTCGTAATACCTATGCCATTATCCTCTATTTCTATGGCTATATAATTGGATGAAATCAAAGATTCATTCAATTGATGTCTTTGGATAAAACTGAGATCTAAGGGCGTAATTTGGATTTGAATTTGCGCAAGAAAATCGCTTGATTGCTCTTTTTTTTGTGCAATGGATTGTACTGCATTTTTCAAAACATTTAGTAAAACCTGCGAAAATTGTTTTTCATCTATGTTTACAAAAATATCCGTTGGGGCAAAATTTAATTCAAAATGAATATTTTTATCTTCAAATAATTGTATTGCTTTTGCTATACAAGTTTGCAAAGATACTTTTTGAATCGTAGGTTTACTCCATTGTGCATATTGAGAAAACGTAGTGGCAATATCGGAAAGTCGATCTATTTGCTCTAATAGCAAAGCACTAAATTTATGTAAACGTTCTTCAAAATCGGGTTTGTGATCCATATAAGCGCGCTCCAAATGTTGCACTTGTAATTTCATAGGCGTAAGTGGATTTTTAATTTCATGAGCCACTTGTTTTGCCATTTCGGTCCATGCACTTTGTCGTTCCGATTGTGCCAAAAGCCTTGCACTTTCTTCTAATTCATCTACTAAACTATTGTATTGACTTATCAACTCTCCAATTTCATCTTTTGTATGCCATGCAAGATGTGAATTTTTCTTCCCTAATTCAATATCGGCCACATGTTGTGCAATTAAATTTAAGGGCCGTATTAAACGGTTCGACCAGAAAATAGTGATCAACAAAACTAAAAAAATAAGAAAAACATAGATAGAAATATACGAAGAAATATACGTACCCACATCCTTATCCCATTCGGATTGTTTGACAAAATATGGAAGGTTCAAATACCCAAAAACAACATTCTTCGCATTTCGAAAAGAAGTATAGGCCGATAAAAAAGAAATTCCATCTATTTGTTCTCTTTGGATATACAAATTGCTTTTTTTCTCTTTTAAAATTGTATAGACTTTGGGGTTCAAGGTATCCGACAAGACTTTTTGGTCAAACAAACGTTTTTGCGTACTTAGCATAAGATGTCCTTGGGCATCATATAAATGAATATCATTCGACAACAAAATCGACAAACTCTTTAAATCTTGTTGCCATAAATACAAAATACTATCGGGCACACTTTCTTTATTTGGATAAGCGGGATAATCCATATATTTTTTTTCCAAATCGAGTAAACTACTTAACGTTTTTTCTCTCAAACTCGTTTCGTCTTTGATATTATTCATTTTTTTAATATACACAATGGATAGTATACACAAAAAGACTAGGACTGAAAATAAAATACCCAATACTGTAAATTGCAATTTTTGTGCAAAACGCCAAGTGCCTAGAGGACGTTTTCGATACCCAAACAAATAAATCACAAAACCCACTACCGAAAACCATAAAAGCAAAAATGAAAATGTATACAAAGTACTTATTTTGGGAAGATGCGCTTTGCTTATAACCAAGGTTTTATTATCGTCAAGAAAACGCACATAGTGATTGTATTCGTCCCAATCAGAAAAAGCGAATTGCCCCACTTTTCCTTTAATATCTATTTTTAATGGATAGAGAAAATCGCCTTGATGAATCAGCAATTCTCCGTTTCGATAAAGCGAATATGAATACGTATTGTCAATGCGAAGGATTGGACTTTCTTTTTCATACAATAAATCAAAATATCCAGGATCTTTTATAATGGCTTCACACCCCATTTCTATATACAAATTACAAAATGTATTTGCAGTAAGTGGAAATTCAAATTTTGCCAAATAGGATAAATATTCTATTCCATACCGCATTCTATACAAATTAGGACACGTACTCGCACTCCCTAAATCTGCCACCTTTTGACTGAAATAATCTTGACAATTATAAATGGTATGAGAAGCTAATATGGCCAACTTTTCGGTCGCTTTACAATACGTAAATTGAAAATTATACGCATTAAAATAAGAGGAAAAATACTTTTGTTTAAGATACGTATTCAATTGCTCTTCTTTTTGCATTCGCGTACTATCGGTGGGGAGGGCACGTATTTCTTTACGTAAAAAAGTATCTTGTAAAATTTGTTTTTGTATGGTTTTGAAACGAATTTCTGTTTGTTCATCCTCATTTTTGGCCAACTTATCGGCAATGGCAATTCTGTTTTCTTTTTCCTCTCGTTCTTTTTCTTTATCCAAGGCATACGCACAAAGTGCAGTATATACAAAAGCAAACGTAAGTATATAAACAATACATTTTGTTTGGGTACACTGTGTATATTTTTGCAAACAATAAAATCCAATATGAAATACAAACCACGCCCATGCGGTCAATGAAAAAAGAAATAGAAAACTAAGCCAGGTGAATTGAAAAAGAGAAATAAAATCTAAATTGACATGTATGTAACTTAGAATTGTGGGTATTCCCCACACACTAAGTATACATAAACAAATAAATAGAATATATAAACTTACTTTTTTCATTTCACAAAGATACAGAATTTTAAAAGTTTAGACAATACTTTGTGGCGCTTTGGAGTAATCGATTTAATAATTAATCAGATAAGCATCCGAATAGTCCGACCAAACTCCGTTTATACCTTCCACACGCAAACAATACGCATAATGGGTATTCATTTTAACATGAACATCTAAATGTAATGAATGTACATTTTTTACAATTTGCAATAAGCGAAAACTTCCTTTTTCTTCTTTTCGATAGAGATAATAGTTTTTCACCTCTTGCATTTGAGGATAGTCCCATTGAATAGCGATACACTTTTTATCTCTGTGCGCATAGGCTTGCAACTTCGGTTTTTCAAGTTGTTGTTTATACTCGAGTGTATAGAAAAAAGGCGAAACTACAGTATCCTTTTTATCTGTAATTGATACAACTTTAAAAGCATACAAGGCATCACGGCCTTTTAAAGTCACCCACAAACTATCTTTTTCTCTAAATTGATAAGAAGAAGAAGACTGCAATTTGCCACCTGTATATATACATTCCCACGCTTCTTGATTCTTTTTTTGATAAACTTTATACGTATCAACCTCTTCTTCGGTACTATTGAACCAGGATAAAAAAACCATACAATCTCTGTAATGACAATATGCAAATACAGGTGCAGCAGGTAAGTTTTTTACGGGACGTTCTACCTGTAAGGGCATAGAAAAATCAGACATATTGCCTCTATAATCTATGGACACAACTTTATAATATACGGATTTGGCAGTAGTCAATGATAAAGAGTCACAAAACATAGGATTTGAAAACACATCGCTGCTTATTTGTACATATTCTGTGTGTAAATTGTTGGATCTAAAAATACGATATCCACTCAAATGCAAGTCGGAGACACTATCCCATTGAATATTTACAATCCCATTCGTATCGATTTTATACGTTAATTGCAAAGGAATAGCAGGCGGGATCGTATCTAGCAATTGATAAAAAAAATTGCGAGAACTTTTAATTTCACCCTCCATGGATTCTACTTCCAATACAAAATAATTAGAGGGAAACAAGCTGTTGACAGCAATTGATTTTCTACGTTCTTGCGTAGTAATTAGGGTATCCACAACTACATAATTTGCATACATCGCACTTTTGTTCCATAGTTTGAAACGCCTAATTTTTTCATTTTCAGAAACTGGAAAATCCCAAACAAGAAGCAATGTATTTGCATCCAACAAATCTGCTTTTAGTATATTGGGTTCTTGGATATTTTTACTTTTCCCTTTTCCATGTGCTACATTGGTAATGAGAGTCTGCTCTCCAAATATGTCGATTCCTAAAACTCTATAATAATAGAGCGTTTCATTGTCGATCAAACTATCGGTATATACCATTTGATCTCTATGCGCTGGATTCTCTTGATTTAATTGGGATTGCACTATGGGCACTCGATTGCATTTGATAAAATTCTTTTTGTCAAAAGAGCGTTCTACATTATAAGCCGTAAATGAATTTTGAAAAATTTCGGTATTCCAACGTAACTCCACAATTTTATCTTCAAATTTAGCCTCTAAAGCTTGGGAAGCTATGGGTTCATCTAAATAAGACATATCCGTGTAAAATAAAGCGGTATCAGCAATGGCTACAGAGGTATCTATATAAATCCTATATAGGTATTTTTCACCATAGCGCACACTCACATCTTCATAACCCATTTTCCCCATACAAGCCGTTTCAAAAGATCGATCACAAGCAAGCATAGCCATAGAAAATCGCAATTGAGTTTCTTCTATTTCTTTAGCAATAGAAGCCCATTGATTTTGACCAAAAACGTGCATATTAAAATCCTTGCCATAGAGTGCTTGCGCAAAGAGAGCTGCATAATCATTTTTATTTATTATGTCGTGCCAATCATTGCTATCTTGACTCAATACCGCCTCTATTTTATAGATTTGTTTGGTCAAAGACAAAGAATCGTTTGTTTTTTTATCAAACGTAAATCGTTCCAAAATAAATCCTCTACGTTTGGCAACTTCCCATAAATTGGGGGTAGATACCGCCCAACGCAAACGCATATTTTGAGCATGACGTTTACCTAAAAGATATACATTTGCATTATTGATAGTATCGGCATCTAACTTTACTATACTGATCACAAAAAGCAGGATCAGCACACTTATTTTACGCATATTTATGTTCATTTTATTAGATATTTTAAATTATTTTGCGATATTATATAAATTTTTACTACACTTACTACCCAACGTTCCATTGGGAAAACAGTATTGATACTGTATTGCATAATTTCCTTTTTGAATAGGAATAAACGATTTATTAATCCATTGATTAAAGTACACCCAACCTGCGATACTTTTAGTAGATGCTTGTGCCAATTGAGTCAAAATAGAATTAAAATCACGTTTAAAAAATAAAGGACAGTAGTAAATCCAAGGATATTGTTTATTGCTTACCGAATAATCATAAAAACTAGATACATAAATAGCCCATACAGGAAGTATAGAATCGGTAGGATTGCGTGCAAATTTAACTAAATTGAGATATGGATATTGCGCATAAATCAAGGGGTTGATATCTTCTTTAAAATATATATTATTTGAAAAATCAGCTCGTGCTTGAATTAAGGGTTTTCCGCCACTTAAAGCATGACCGCGAAGTTCTATTTCGTCAAAAGCTTCTTTGTGGTTACAATGCGCCTGTAAATAGTGTACATCTGGAGAAGTAAGCATGCCCCCTGTATTTACATTTTTGACCATATAAGGAGTTCTATATACTTGCGAAATAGAAACCTCATTGATTTTTTGGGCCATGGTTTGATACCTACTCGTAGTAAAGGTATACGAAAAAAGTATTTTTGCAGTTTGCGACTGTATGGATGCCTCTGAAAGGCTATTATTCCTTTGTTCCACAGTGCTGCCTTCCATATTCAATACTTTCGTATATTGAGTTTGTATGGCAGTGTTTTGAGAACCTTCCATCGCCTTAGGCTTCGCACAAATTTGAATAGTATATTGCGTTTGATTTTGTAAAGCAGGCATGGTCCACGACAAGATTTTTTTGCTTTTATTGTATGTAAAACTAGTGGAAAGTGTGTCGTTAGCGGAAATAATGTATACTTTATTTGCCAATTTTGGATTCTCAAAAAGATAGGATTGCCCTTGTTTTAAGTGGATATACGATTGAGTGGATTCTCCTATATAATACGCAGCTTGCTCAAACACAGGATAGGTATACGCCACATTATTGAAAGGGATGCTGTCGGGTCCATTTCCCGTTGTAAAATTAATTTTTTTATTTTCTATATACGCTTTTCCTTGCGCATCTTTAATTGCTTTCCATTGATTATCCTCCCACTGTTGTGCACTAACTTGTA
>JAVVPL010000028.1:0-20273 GCA_036655775.1 Bacteroidales bacterium
CCAATTACTCCATGCACTACCAATATCGCCAAAGGCCACAATCTGGAAACTGCGCAAAAAATTGTTCTTTACGGGGGCTTTCGACAAACACGAAAAAATGGGAAACCGAAGTTCGCTATTGAGTACAAACATTGAATTTCCATTGCGGATATTTTGAGAAAATCCACGTAGGTTGGTGGCTATGGTTTGATAGGCGTAGTTTTGCGTTTGATCTACATCCACATCTTGATCAAAACGAGGCAACATCCAACCGTCCACGCCCCCCATATAATACAATAGTTTCGATTTGCCAAAAGAGGTGGATACGGCAATTCGATTTGCCCAAATTAAAGTTTTGAAAAGCCGTTGGTAATTGCGAAAATCGATTCCTACAACTAGGATATTATCCTTGCTTTTGCCTATGCCTTGATAGTATTCCACCCAGGTTTTGCCACGGGTTCCAAAATAAATATTTTTGGCAATGGCTCTACTATGATCGTAGATCCATTCGCCACGTAAACCTATTCGGCTGGCAATTTGATTGGGTTCTACCAAGGTATTATAATCTACCGATTTAAAAACGGTACGATCGTATCGACCAAAAACAGTTCCCTTGATTAAGGATACTTCGGTGATGGGATATTTTAAAATAAAGTACGCATCATACGAGTTTTGTTTATAGGGTGGATATTGTGTATTTTGATTTACATTGAGTACATGAAACACAAATTGTTTACCTAAACGTTTTTCCAAATTTTCGTAACTAAACAAATATTCGGTACTCGAAAAATCGAAGGAAAATCCAAATCCACCAATAATACGATGATTTTCCATTAGGTCGGATAGAGATATTTTCATTAAACCTGTGGCGCCTGGATTTAAATAAATAGGATTTTTACTATTGGTAAACTGTTGGTAGGCGGCATTGAGAAAACTAAAGCCGAGTTGAGCGGTAGCTTCGTTGAGGGTGTATTCCACATGATAGGTATGTTGTTTGGGGGGGATTTTGGGAAACAAACTATCGGCAAGTGCAAGATTGATGTTTTGCAAACCCATGGAACGATGAATTTGCTGCATCATGCGTTGATATTCGTTTTGAGGAAAATTTGATTTATCTTTTTTGGAAGTAGAGTCATTGCTTTGCGGTGGATCGGCACTGAGGTAATCCAAGGAGGGGGTAGGGTCTCGTCTATTTCTTTTATTTTTTTTAGAAAGGGTGTCGTTATTGTCTTTGCTGTTGTTAGGGTTGTTGCTGTTGCTGCTGTCCAAAGGAAGTAAATACCCGCCACTTCCAAAGCCATCTTGCAACATTTCCTTGGCTATATCTCCTGTGCGACTTTGACGTAAACTCATAAATGTACGTCGTCTTATTTTTTTTGTGGGTCCTTTCTCAAGGCTGTCGATACGCTGGTTGGTGTCGAGTAGCATGGCGTTTATTTTGGCCAAGGAGTCGGCTTTGTAAATACTATCTTCGTATTGAATTTTTTTTATTTTTTTATCTTCCAAAATTTGTAAATATTGTTGATAGATAGTGGGAGGATTGTTTAATTTTGGAGCTTCAAAAAGGAATTGGGGATTTTGTAAATCGACGGTTTGTAACACATTTTTGCCTGCCAAGGATAAAATTTCAGCATTTTTGCCTAAAGTGGGATTGATTTGAATGCTTTTTAAGCCTGCGTGATAATTGCTAATGGTTCTAAAATCGAAAGTTTGTCGATAGTGAATGCTGGTGTCGATGGATAAAATTTCTTTGCCAAATTGACCTAAACTTAGGTTGGTGATTCCATTCTCATTATTTAAAAAAGCAAGAAAATTGGGGGCATAGTTTTCGGGACTTTGATAGTGGATGTTTTTCTCGGGTGTGAGGTTCAAAAGTTGTGTGCTTTGATCTTCTAAGTTGTAGAGATAAAGCCGATGGTCAATGGGAAGGGAGGGTGCTTTTTCAAATTTTTCATTTTTGAGTAGGCTGTCGTTGGGTCGATTGGAACTAAACACAATTTGGGTGGAGCCAGGCAAATATCGAGGATGTAAATCGTCGTAAATATCAAAGGTGATTTGTTTGGTGGTTCCTGCTCCTAAAAAAAATTGAAAAATGTCGCTTTGCCCTTGTTGTACGGCCGAAAGCACAAGCGCACGCCCAGGGTCTGAAAAATCAAAATCAAGTATTTTTTCAAAAAAATCCATAGTGTACGAAACTCTGCCTTTTTTGCCTTTTTTTAGAGAATGTAAATGAAGTGTGGTATGTCCTTTTTCTTCGGTGGCAATGCCTAAAATATCGCTTTGAGGATGCCAGGCGAGGATGGGGTAGGTATAATCGGGTTTGTCGTCAATACTAGCGCCTGTTTTATAAATTTTTTGTCTTCGCCCCGTATGAAAAGTATAGAGATACACTACGGAACGTCCAAGTTGGTTGGCTACATAAGCAATATGTTTTCCATCGGGACTCAATACCAATTGTTGATAGATGCGATCGAGTCGATTGGTGCGTTTGAGTACAGTGCCCAAGGCCATGTCTTCTCGAGGATGTGCACTATCGGTATGTAAATAAAAATCACGCCAATGGCCTAAAAGTGTTTTAAATTTTATATTTAAAGCATACGCCACGGCTTTTTCCATACTTCGTTCGGAAGCTAATACGCGAATACATCTAGCTACGGCATCTTCTCCGTAAGTATGTGCCACAAAATACCAAAACGAATGTCCTGCAAAAATGGCTTCTTCGCCTGTGAGAGCGGTGATATATTTGAATTTTTTTTGTTGAATAGCAATTTGCATTCGTTCATCCAAACTCAAATCCCAGGGATTGGCATAATAAGCCGCTAAACCTCCCGTAAACCAAGTGGGCAAATGAACCAAATAAGAGCTTTTGTACTGTGCTGCAGTACTTGTGCCTTTAAGCGATTGATCGATGAGTATGGCGGCTATACCCTCTCTAATTTGACGTTCAAAATCAACATAATCTCCATTGAAATAGAGAAAAATTTTATTGCCTAAAAATTTGGTAACTCCCCCTGTATTATAATTGTTTTCGTCCACATACCCAATGTTGCTTTGACGATAGTCGCTAAGGCGATTAAAAATAATAAAGCGAATGGCGTCTTGGCTTTGAAAGCCTACGCGTTTTTGCATTTCTTTGAGATGGTTTTGTACGTAATTGCTGGTGTATAAAGCCAGATTTTTGCCTTGTTTATTAAAATAGACATCAAAACCACTAAAACGATAATAGCTCCAAAAAAAAGTTTCGTATTGCACTCGTTTACGACCAAAACTGAGTTCGGAACCTGTGTAAAATTGGGCCGTAAGCGGTCCAGGTAAAAGTAAAAGTAAGAAAAGCGAAACTGATAACAGCCTCGCTTTTCTTTTAGGTAAAAGAGAAATAATTTTATGGTTAAAATTATACATATTTAGAGTTTGGGTCCTGCGGAAACTAAGCGTTTCCCTTCTTCATTGTCGGTGAAGTTCTCAAAATTGTCGATAAATCTTTTTCCTAGATTTTTGGCGGCTTCGTCCCATTGGGTAGGTTCTGCCCATAAGTTTCTTGGATTTAGAATTTTTGAATCTACACCCTTTACATCTTTGGGTACTTCCAAACCGAAAATAGGTAGTTTTTCACATTCAACTTTATCTAAAGAACCATCTAATATTGCATTGATAATGGCTCTTGTAGAAGGAATATCAATTCGTTTGCCTACACCATAAGGACCGCCAATCCAACCCGTATTCACTAAATAGGCCGTGGAGCCATGTTGACGCATTTTCTTGATTAGTTCTTGGGCATATATGGTGGGGTGCAACATAAGGAAGGCCGCACCAAAACAAGAAGAGAACGTAGGTGTAGGTTCTTTAATTCCTCTTTCGGTACCTGCCACTTTTGCGGTGTATCCGCTTAAGAATTGATACATTGTTTGGTCTTCATTCAAACGAGAAACGGGAGGAAGAACGCCAAAGGCATCGGCGGTAAGGAAAATTACTTTGGAAGGATGTCCCCCTTTTGAAAGAGGTTTGACGATATTATCTATGTGATAGATAGGGTAAGATACACGTGTGTTTTCGGTTTTTGCTGCAGAGGCAAAATCAATATTGCCTGTGCGCTCGTCAATAACTACATTCTCTAATAGCGCATCGCGACGAATGGCATTGTAAATGTCGGGTTCGTTTTCTTTGCTTAAGTTGATACATTTTGCATAGCAGCCTCCTTCAAAGTTGAATACGCCTTCATCGTCCCAACCATGTTCATCATCGCCAATAAGAAGTCGATTTTTGTCGGTTGAAAGGGTGGTTTTTCCTGTGCCTGACAAACCAAAGAAAATAGCGGTATCGCCATCTTTGCCCATATTAGCCGAACAGTGCATGGATGCCATGCCACGGAGAGGAAGAAAATAATTCATTACGGAAAAAAGTCCTTTTTTCATTTCTCCACCATACCAAGTACCTCCTACAACGGCTAGTTTTTTGCCTAAATGGAAGGCCACAAATACTTCGCTATTCATTCCCTCAGCTTTAAAATCGGGATAGTTGGTTTTGCAAGCATTGATCATCACAAAATCGGGTACAAAAGTTTTAAGTTCTTCTTCGCTAGGACGAATAAACATATTTTTTACAAAATGTGCTTGCCAAGGCACTTCTGTAATTACACGTACGCAAATACGACTATTTGCATTGGCTCCCACAAAACTATCTTGTACGTAAACGGTTTTTCCCGAAAGTTGTGTAGAGGCCGTTTTATATAATTTTTCCCAAAGTTCGGGACTAATGGCTTTGTTGTCGGACGATTTTCTTCCACTTTGTGCCCACCACACATTGTCTTTGGCACTGCCTTCTTCTACGATATATTTATCTTTTGGAGAGCGTCCTGTAAATACACCTGTGTCGACGGTTACCGCACCTGTATTGGTCAAATATGCTTTTTCAAAGCCTTCTAAATCGGAGCGAAATTCATGTTTATACAATTCTTCGTACGATAGATTGTAAAACACATTTTGAGTTTCGGTGATACCATAGCCAGCTAAGGCTTTTTTAATTTCTTGAATTTTTTGTTCCATAATAATTTATATATTTTTTATGTTTTTTATCTCAAAGAGTTTCCAAATGAATAGTGTTATTTTTGTTTTTTTACAAAAAATAGTGCACAATGCAAGAACCTAGAAATGGGTAGATGAAAAAATGTACTTAGTTTGTAATTCGCTTTAAAGAATGGGATAAGGCGTTAATATCATTTGTATGGAAAGTTTATTTTATATGTTCAAATCCTTTACCATATACGCCAGTTGCTTTGGTAATACTAGTAAATGCTTCGGGATCTATATCTTTAATTTTTCGTAATACTTCTTGCATCTCATATTTTCGCACCACGACCAATATCACTTCGCTATCGCCTTTGGTATACCAACCTTGTCCATGTAACACGGTCACTCCTCGTTTCATGTCCCCAGAAATCATATCCGCAATAGCTTCGTATTTTTTTGAAAAAACCAACAATTGGGTCGACTGTTGAGCTCCTAACACAATCAGATCGATAGTGTACGACACTATGGTCATTACCACAAAACCATACAGTACAATTCTAAAAGATTCAATCGCACTTTTGTCTAAGAAATAATAAAAGATAAAGAAAGCGCCAGATATAATAATTACATCGGCATATAGAATAACTCTGCCAGGACTGACATTTCGGTATTTGGCAATGATAAGTGCTAATATATCGGTACCTCCAGTGCTGCCGCCATAATTGAAAGAGGTGCCAATGGCAATCCCCGTGAGAATACCTCCAATAACTGCGGAGAGAAACACATCATCTGCCAAAAGGGGCGTTGTAAGGGTCTCTTGAAAAAAGCTGATGGCAAACGAAAGCATGAAAATAGCATAAATGGTTTTCATTCCAAAGCCTTTGCCTAATATTTTGATGCCTACAAGAATTAAACAAATATTGATGACCAAGGCGGTGGTTCCTACGGGAATTATTTTTCCTGATGCGTAGTACAAAAGAGTGGCAATACCATTGACTCCTCCGCCTACGATTTCGGAATTGATGATAAAGGCCACAAGGGCGAAACCGTAGAGCCACAAACAAAAAGTGATGATGATATAACTTTTGATTTCTCTCTTCAAAAGCATTTTGTTGCTTGGCAGTTGCGCTTTTAATTTTTGCAATAAATCCATATTCTACAATCTTTGGTGCAAATATACGTGAAATTTGCGAATTTTTAAGGATTTCGGTCAAATTGATAAAAATAATTGTATCTTCGTAGCTATAAAAAGTAGCTACAAAAAGTAAATATAAAAATGTGTACGTATGAAACTTTTAACTTTTACGAAGGCTCTCGAACAATGGATGCCGCTTGACTGGCAAGAATCGTATGATAATTCAGGTTTAATATTGGGCGATATGCAACAAGAAATAAAAAGTGCGTTGCTCTGTACCGATTTAAGTGATGCGGTTTTGGATGAGGCCATTGCTATGAATGCTTCTCTAATTATTTCGCATCATCCACCTATTTTTAATGGATTGAAAAAATTAGATTTTCAAACACCTCTGGGAAAACGAATCCAAAAAGCAATTCAGCAAAATATTGCTTGGTATAGTATGCACACCAATTTAGACAATGGAATGGAAGGGGTCAATTCCTATTTGGCCAATCAACTACAACTTGAAAATCGACAATTTTTATCGGTGGCAGGTCAGGGGCTTTCTCAAACTAGTATGGAGGAAGAAGGCAAACTTCGCCCTCAAATTGTATCGTATGGAAGTGGATTGATAGGCGATTTGCCACAAAAAATGTCAGAATTGGAAATTTTACAATTTATCAAAAAAGAGGGAGGTTCGGGATATGTTCGCTATTCAGATTTGCAAAATCGAGAAATAAAAAAAATTGCAATTTGTGGAGGTAGTGGAAATTTTTTAATCCCTGCGGCTTTGGCACAAAAAGCAGATGTATTTATTACGGGAGAATTAAAATACCATGATTTTACAGATACCGATCCTCGGCTTTGGTTAATTGATTTTGGTCACTATGAAAGTGAAAGGCATACAAAAGATATAATTTATACCTATATTACAAAAATTTTTCCTACCTTTGCAGTTAAAATTTCACAGAAGGATAGAAATCCTGTGAGTTATTTATAACATTTTCAAGCAAATAGATATGAAGGAAACCAAAAGCAAACTAAATCAAGCATCCCTCGAAGAGGGTGATTATGGTATTGAGCAAAAAATGATTGCTCTATATGCGTTGCAACAGCTTGATTCAAAAATTGATAGCATTCGTATTATCCGTGGAGAACTTCCTTTGGAGGTACAAGATTTAGAGGATGATATTGCAGGTTACGATGCTCGTATTGAGAAATATACGGAAGAAGCAAAGGTCATAGAAAAAAATATTTCGGATCGTAAAGCTGCGATTATTGAATTTAAGGCGCAAATAAAAAAATACGAAAAACAACAAAAAGATGTTCGTAACAATCGTGAATTTGATTCGCTAAGTAAAGAAATTGAATTTCAAGGTTTGGAAATTCAATTGAATGAAAAACGGATCAGAGAAGCTATACATGCCTATGATCAAAAGAGTGCCGAATTGGATAGAGTGGTCAATCTTCGAGATGAACGCCAAAAAGATTTGGATATGAAACAGTCGGAATTAAATGAAATTATTTGCGAAACCGAAAAGGATGAAAAAGACCTTATGGAAAAATCGGCTGCATATAGTGCCCACATTGAAAAACGTTGGGTTGAAAATTATCAACGTATTCGCAATAATGCAAAAAATGGTTTGGCTGTGGTTTGTATCGACCGAGATGCTTGTGGGGGTTGCTTTAGCAAAATTCCACCTCAACGTCAATTGGAAATTCAAATGCACAAAAAAATATACGCTTGTGAGTATTGCGGTCGTTTTTTAGTAGATGAAGATATTAAAGAAAAAGCAAATAAATCTTTGTAGATTTTACAAAAAAACAATATAAAAAAGGCTGTTATCATTGATAACAGCCTTTTTTTATGCCTTAACAGTTTAAGGTTTTAAAACACAATTTTTCGTTCTTGTTTTTTTGTTTTATTTTCTAATTGTAACAAATAAATGCCTTTGGCATACTTCGATAAATCTAAGTAATAATTTCCTTCGGGCACTTGTCGTACTTCTAATTTTCTTCCTGAAAAATCGTAAATAGTCAAGGTATAGGTATCATCCGACAAAATGCTAAACTTGCCATCGGCTGAGGGGTTGGGATAGATATGAAGTTTTGTTTGATCCATATTGTTTTCGTTTTCGACTCCAAAAATATCGACATTGGTTAGTTCGGAAGCTCCCGATCCAAAAATGGCTTTAATTCCAGCGGTATGCCTGCCTGCGGCTAAGTTTTGAAAGGTATAGCTTTGGTCGGTAATATCTGAAGCCACTTCTTTTCCATCTAAATACAAGGTATAGCTAAGGGCATGATTAAATACTTTGTTGTACGTCAAATCGTCAATTTGCAACATATAGGCATCGTCGGAAGTATGTTGAATGGCAATATATTTTGTTCCTTCTGGAGCAATGTAATCGTATGTGGTCCAATTATTTGGAACGGTTTCGTGGGCTCCTTTATTGAGTTGTACAAAATGGTCAAGTTCAAAACTAGACGTGGAATAATACACTTTCATGGTTTCCAAAGTGGCTTTGCTGAGAGATTTGGCACGAAAATTAAAAGGACCTGCGCCTGCTGGAATAATGAGCCAATCGTTATTGGCTACGCCTTCTTCTTGAATAGAGGCCAAATACCGAAATCCTGAATAGGGATCCGCACTTTGTATCAAAGGACTTGTTTTATAAGGATTGAATACAATATACGACATGGCTTCTCCTGCATGTGGAAAGCTAAATTTGGCAAACGTATAGGTGAGTCCTTTGTCTACGTCTTCTAATATATACTCCCCAATATTGGAAAGTCGAAAATCTGAATAGGTTTCCATATTATCGGTAAAGTTGGCATGTAAATTCCATTTTAAAAGGGCACTGTTTTCTCTTCGATCTACTTCCACTTGTGAGGGTTGGCAAATAATTTCTTTAAGTGCAATATCAATAAGGGTGTCGCGGCCAATATAGAAATTTGCAATTGCATTTTCATAATTGTCACGTTGTACGCGTAATTGATAATTGCCTCGCCACATTTTTGGAAAAACAATTTTTCCATTGGAGGATATAAGGGCTTCAGTTTGATGTGCATTGTCGCTGCTTTGTAAAGCTACCAAAGTGCCTTTGGCATTTGCATTTCCATTGCAAGACACAGTTAAGGATACGTCAAACTCCATATCATAAATCAAATCATTTGAAAGTGCATAGAGAGAGAGGGAGTCATCATTGTATTTTGCTTGTATGGCATAACGATAAATATCGGCTGGTGCGATGGCTAAACTGGAATCTCTATACAGACAATTGCTGATTGTTTGTGTGTGGAGAAGTTTCCAATTGGCAATTTGATCTTCAGATCCTTTTACTCCTCGACGTACAGTGTAAGAAATGGGATTCGCTTCCATGGTTTGATGAGTAATTCCATAGATATTCCAGTTTTTGCCATTCATGCCCATGGTAGTCCATCCTTTGCCTTCATTAATGGCATTACCCTTACCTGCTACTTGAGGACCATCGTCAATACCCATAGGATAGGCTTCATAGCCCACAGGATAACGAACGGCAATATACAAATCTTTGGTTTTATCGATTACTATCTTTTTTAATAATTCAAAGGTGTACCATCCAGGGGTTTTGATTAGGTGTTCTTCTTTATGCAATAATAAGGCGGCATTGGCTCCTTCGTAAATTTCGATAAAAGGCCGACAAGCACTATTGAAATAAATTCGTACGTGTGTGAGCGTGCTTTTTTCCATAAGTAGGGTGTCCAAATCGGCGGGCATAAAACGAACGGCAGCGGTAAATTCAGTGCCTCCTGCTCCCCAAGCATTTTTCAAATTATTTTTAGGGCCCCAAGCCAATTCTGTTGGATTCTTTGTGCCTATGGGCTTTTGCCAAGTAACGACACCTATTTTATTTTCATTTTCTACCTCTACATTAATAGGTGAAAGATGTATAATTTTTAAAATGAAAGTGGTGTCGAATTGTTCTTGAGTTCGATTGAATGTAATTTCTTGGCTGATATATAAAGGATGTGTAATTTGTAATTTATAATCTTGTTGTTGATAGGCAGAGAGTACAAATTTACCATCGGTGGAGGTAAGTACACTTTGAGACGAATATCCCGAAAGGCTAAGTTCGACATTCTCTATAGGATTTCCTTTGAGATCGGTAACTACGCCTTGTATAGTCATAGGAATGGCATTGTACAATTCAAATTGCAAATTAGTATCGCTAAGTGCATGTAAAGTGATTTCAAAACTGCGAGTGCCAAAATCTAATTTTGAAATGGTAAGTGTGTAGGTATCGGCCAACAGTGCGGGAACTGTAAATTGCCCTGTCGAATCGCTTTGTCCGTTCCACTGCATGGCCGAAGGCGATTTTCCTTTGATCACAATATTTGCATGGGCAATGGCTTTTGTCGAACCTGCCACAACCACTTCGCCTTTCAATTTTGCAAATGCGGTAACGGTGTTGAGCATTACATTGGGGCTCATATCCGAAAGACTTGTTTGCCAATAGGCGGGTTGATTGGTGGCTTGACTAAGATCGGTAATTGCCGCATTGAAAGATACTGTACGCATACTGTCGGTGCGTGCGCCCAAAAAATAATACGATTGTTCTTTGGGCATATCGGCCTCTTCTTTGAGTGGTTTAACCATGGTAATTACTAGGTTTTCTCCCTGGTTGGCATCGTAGTAAAACGCTTGATCCAAATGAATATTCACGGCATTAGAACCTCCAAAAAATGTAAGTTTTGCATTGGCAACTAGGGTTTGTGTTCTAAAATAAATCCATTTGAAATCATTTACACTTCGCCCAAATTCATTGCGAGGGGTCGTACTCATATAAATTTGAAATTGCGATTTATCGGCGGTATCTTCTTTGGAAAAGAAATCGGTAAAATAACTTAAATCGGTAATAATTCCTGTTTTTTTAATTTGCTCAGGTGTGTAAATCGATTGAGAAATGGACGATTTGCGTATACACAAAAAAGGTTCATCCATTTGTAAAATACCTATGGATGTAGGGTTTTGGGTGGCTGTTGTGCCCGAATAGGCAAGTATAGAGGCTGGAATCCCGTAATCGTTGGCATTCCGTTGTGCAATTACCTGATACGTGTATAAATTTAAAGCGGGGATCGCTTCTATAAAAAAAGTATCTTTAGTGTAACGTGCCAAGGTGTCTGAAGTATATTTTGTGTTCCGAACAAGCGTATAACCTGTAACGGGGGTTTCTAATACACCGCCATATTGACCGTAATTTACTTTTCCCCATCTAATCACACTTTGGTTGTCGACATTGGGAACCACGGTAATTTTCTTAGGGGCTCCTGCTATTTTTTCTATCCCTACATACGTAGCTTCGGAGGTATAATATGGCGATTCGCCATTGACATTGTTGGCAACGATACTATAATAGTAACTGCCTTTGGCCGAAAGTACATCCTCATACGTTAAAGATTCGCCAAGACTAGGATGGGTATATTCTTTGATCATCTTCATCGAACGCAAACTCATACCTCGATATATTTGTATAGAAGTAAGCGAGCTAAGCGCATTGCCATTTTCTTGTAAAGAGGGATTTTGCCAACTTAAATTGACTTTGAGTGCGCCTGTTTGATTGGCAAGCACCGAAACCTTATCCACTGCCTTGGGTGCATTTTCAGCCGATTTAAGCACTAGTTTTATATCGTCTATCATAAAGCCCCAGCCGTCGGGCGAAACACATACAATGGCTATATATTTAACATTGGCGGGAATTTGAAAAGTATGTTGTTTCCAGCGGTCATTTTGTATGTAGGGACTGTCTCCGTTAAAAAACGTGAAACTTGTAGGATCGGTATTGCTTGTTGAATAGCCTACTTTAAAACTTTCATCACCAAAATAGGCCGAAGCCGATTTGGCATAGAAGCTAAACTCTCCGCCTATATGGGGGCGTAATTCTTTAGTAATTAACCAATCGTTACTTCCTCCCTGGCTCATACTGACCAACATCTTTTTTCCTGAATAGGCTTGCCAATCGGGCATGGTATTGGCTTGCCCATTATTATCTAAAGCTTTGCTAGGATTGTAAACAAGCCATGCACAAGCTTTTCCGCGGTTAGGATACTCAAATATAGGGCCTCCCGTAGTTATGTTTTTATCGTAGTCTAGGGTTGTCCAGCCCGTTAAATCGGTCGTGGCAAAATCTCTGTGGGATTCAATATCATCAAAAAAAGATGAAAGATTTTGTCCCTGAAATTGTATGGGAAAAACGGACAAAAACAACACGCAAAAGAGAATTTTGTGTAAGGGATTAAATTGACTTATCATTTTATTTAGTTTATGTAAAGTTATTTAGTTTATATAAAGCCATCTGATGATTTATGTTTTATATATCACCGATGGCTTAGAAATTATTTAATTAAAATTATTCTATTATCAATTTTTTGATGAGGGGGGTTTTGCCTGTGGTCACTCTTACAAAATAAAGTCCTTTTGGAAAATCAGCTACCGAAATGCTATAGGTATTGAGGGCTTGGAGAGCTTTGTAAAATACTCTTTGTCCCGTACTATTGAAAAGTTCGATGGTCTCTATATTTTTTTCTAAACTAAGGGTTACAATATGAGAGCAGGGATTTGGAAATATACGGAACGATTCTTTAGAAATGGCTTCAATGGATACTTTTTGGATAGTTCCCAAAGTGGTATCGTTCGATTTATTTGCATCATTATCCAATAAGGTGTAAGCTTTGATTATATATTTTTTTGCTTGATCTAAATTGGCTTTTTTTGCAAAACTATATTCTATTTCTTCTCCTATGGCTATGGCTGAAATGGTTTCTTGTACTGGCTTTTCATCGTTGAGGGTATACACAATTGGAATATTTGTCAAATTGGTATTCCCAAAGTTTTTTACTTTTACAATCACACTTTCGTCGGATATGGGTTTGCCCTCTTTGGGCGATACCAAACTTGTAACCCCTGCATCATATACAGGACGTTCTACCACATTAAAATTACAACTGAGGGTGTCGTTTTGGGTGTTTCCATCTTGATCCAAAAGGGTATAGACTTTTACCGTATACGATTGGGCTTGCGTAAAAACTAGATTTTGTGCAAATGTATAGAGCGTACTTGCTCCCGTGGCCAAACTTACATGAATGGTGTCTATAACTGCGGCTTTGCCTTCTATCAAATAGGCTACAGTCACCCATTGCAAGGTGTCGAAACCGAGATTAGAAAGTTGAATGGATAAAGGCACAGGCATATTGGGATAAATCACATCTAGGGTGTTGAGAATAGAATCAAGGCGTACATCTTTGGCAAGTTTGGATACAATGTTTTTACAAATGGTGTCATTTGCATGTTGGTAGTCATAAGGGTAGTCCACGTAGGCTTTGAGGGTGTAATTTTTTCGTGCCGATAAATCCACAGGCGTGGCAAAGGTATATAGGAGCGCTTCATTACTGTCCAATTTTGTATCTAAGGTGCCACTCAAAAGAGTTCCCTCTATTTGACAATACACAGGAATGTGGTTCACGCTTTCGGAAGTTTTATTGCGAATACGAACACTTACGGTTTCTGCTTTGGAAAGTTCACCCGAAACAGGACTTACTATTTCTTCAATTGCAAGGTCGATGGGCTTAATTTGATTTAATTTTACATTTCTAATTTCCATACCTCCTCCATTATCGGTAAGGGCATGAAAAGCAAAATAATGAATACCTGAAACGCTAGGGGTGAAATACACACTTAGAGGTACAAAGGTTTCGTCTTCAATGGCAAAGGTTTGCAGTGCCGTATAATTTGTTATTTCTTTTTGCTTTCTTCCAAATAAAAGTTGCAATTGTTCTATGTATTGTGCATCGGCTCTTTGGGCTTCAAATGAAATTTTATAGGTGACCCCTGCTTCTAAATCTAAACAAGGAGAGGCTAAAAAATCATCGGCATTGGCACTATAGGTAAATTTAGCGGTGGAGGTATGGGTATTTAAACTCCATTTAGATTCGCTTGCATTGCCTGTAAAACTTGCCCAACGCGCATTGGCTGTATCATTGTTGAATGTATATGCGTAAGGAGGGAATAGGGCTTCGTATTTTTCGGCATTTACACAAAGGGTATCATTGGTATGAATGGTGTCGGCAGCGGCAGTAAGCCAAATTTTAATATTCATTTTGGCAATACGCGACAAATCCACATTTGGAATTGTTTTTTGAATGCTTTGACCTGCGGATATGCTTTCGGAGGTATAACTTTGGCTTATCTCGGGCAAAGAATCTATTTGATAATGAATCGTGAAATTATTGGCAGTGCCAACGCCTTCATTTTTTACAGTTACTTGTAAATTTTCAGTTGAGGAAAGTTCGCAAGCGGCCGATGGTGGAGTGACCGAAACAAGAGCAAGATTTACAGGCGAAAGTTCATGTAAACTAATTTCAAGTACATCTACCCCTCCACAATTGTCCGAAAGTTTGGAAATAGACTCAAAGCAAAGAGAATAAATACTGTCTTTGCTGGGACTAAAACGTATGGTTTTTGAGAATAAGGGCTTGTCTTTTAGGGTGGTTGACCATTTTCCCACTTCGGTAATGGTATCGTTCAACAAAAGTTGAACGGGCTTGAAGTCGGTGGAATTTTGTACGGCTAAATATACATTCATATAATCTTTTTGTGGCATATAACTATAATTATCTACGCCTACACGAAGATAGGAAAGTTCATATTGAGAGCCTGCTTTGAGGGCCAATGGACGAGAGTAAAGAAAATCTTTGTTTGCAGGTTCGCTTCCTATTTCTAATGGAATTCCACTCCGCCAAGGCATTTGTTTTGAAAAGGCAGAAACAGAGAAATAGTCGGAGATAACCCAATTGACACCATCTTTGTTGGCATCTTGAGTTTCCCAAGTTAAACTCTCTTCGGAATGATCCTTATATACCTCCCCGTTGGAGGGTCGATAAGGCAAAGTGGTCAATGTGTTCTGCATGCTGAGATTTAAAGTGTCGTTGGCATTCTCATGTAAAGGAGCCAATAAATTGCTCAAATAAATTTGCACCTCATACTTGCCTGGATTTGCAAAATTGCTTGTTTGTGTAAATGTATGTGTGTAAATACCATTCACAGGAATCGATACATCCCGTAGTACTTCACTTACGAATCCGCTTCCGTTGACCTTATACGCAATGGTAAACGTACTAGATGAAATGGCTTGTACCCCTGCATTTTGAATGTTTACACTAAGGGCAGTGGTTTTACTTAAATTGCCTTTTAAGGGGTTGTTGATAGATTTGAGTGCTATATCGGAATTGGCAAGAGGATTTATTTCCACGCTGCTGATTTGAAGTTTCCCTGCACGAACAGCAACTCTAGGGGCATTGTTTGCGTGAAAAACAAGGTAGTACGCGCTTGTTTGTGAAGCGGTAAAACGAATGGTTTTAGCTATGGTATTTTCGGCTTTTACTTGAAAATGGTCTAGCAAAGGAGTTGCGCTAAGCGAAACCACATCGGGAGAAGTAGTGAGATAAACACTCAAACTGTTGGAATCTAAGGGATGTGTAGTGAGTGCATCAAATTTTAATTCGTATGTTTGACCCGCTTGACAATTGAATGCGGGGCTAAACAAATAATCATCGGCATACGTATTTTGGGTGTATGTGTTAGGGTTATATGTCCAAGCAGAGGGCCAATTTCCCGAAGGATACGAACGATAGGACACCGACCAGGTGGCGCCTTCATCTTCGATGGCATTGCTATCTACAACACTCCAAATGGCCTCATCGGTAAGTGTGTACTTCCCAAAAATAGCTGTGTAAGGAAGGGAAACCAAGGTGTTGTAAGCAAACATATCAATTTGATTGTTGTTGCTTATATTGGAGTCTATATCTTTCCCCAACAGTACTACACTGGCTTTTATAGGACAGGCTATCAAATGGGTATTTGCCAAATCGGCTTTCTGTGTAAAGCTATATTCCATTTCTTGATCCATACTGAGCAAATCATTGTTTAGTGTGAGAATTTCTTCTACCTTAGCTAAAGTATCTATTTGATAGCTCATTTTCAATTGAGTCCCCGTGCCTAAAGTGGCGGAACCTGTATTTTTAAGCATTACTTTAATAGTCTCTTGATTGCTATAAATCCCTTTGGATAGGGGCTGTACAAATTTTATTATTCCTATATCGTGAGAGGGTCGAGACGAAAGATTTACTCCATCCAAATAAACACTATTTCCATAACTAGCATCAAAGGTGTAATTAAAAGCAATTCGTACATTTGCTTGATTATCATATAGGGCAGGGAGTTCGATACGTACTTTATACCAATAGTGCGCATATTCCCAACTTACCCCCACTGATTTTGCTGCGGAACTTTTCCATAAAGTGTCGTAAGTGAGTCCGTCGTTGATGGAGCCCCATACATTCAAAGAGGAGGTGCCAAGATCGAGCGGTAAGTTTTTTACATAAAAAGTTAAAATCAATGCTTTCTCTCCCAAACTAGAAATGGAAGGAGAGAGAACCGATTCATTTTGTGGATTGACAGGACTTGGTTCAGGAATTAATAAGGATTGCACACTGCTTGCATCAAAATGCTCCTTAAATGTATCCCATCTTGGATTTCCTAACTTGATCGTATCTTTACTATTGGTCTTAATTTTAGTCCAACTATTTGTAGTAAAAATAGTATCAGAATCGAAACCTTCTGTAAATAGAGTTTTCTGTCCTTGCGCAAATAAACTACTAAAGAACAAAAAGAAAAAAGAAACAACTCCTCGACTTAAAAGGGATGTTGATGGCATTAATACTTGTTTTTCCATTTTGATAAAATTTTAATTGTTTTGAATTACAAATATAAATCATTGCTTTTGAATACAAGTTCGTTTAGTCCCAAATGGACAACAAGAAGTTGGACGAATGGACGTAAATCAATTTAAGAATTTGATTATCAAACGAATTTATTTAAGTGAGGAACGGTACTCTGAGGGTGTAATTCCCTCTACTTGTTTAAAAAATCTATAAAAAACTGTTTTAGATTTAAAGCCAGAATCTAAAGCAATGGCAAGAATAGAGTAATGAGCATACTTTGGATTTTGCATCCTTTGCTTTACATCCTTCACTCGTAATTCATTGATATAGTCATAAAAACTCGTATTTAAATGATGATTTAATGCGTAGGAAAGTTGATTTCGACTAATCGATAATTCTTCAGCTAGGTCTTGCAAACAAATATCTTGATCCCTAAAACATTGTTTTTTCTCCATTAATTCTTGCAACTCTTTAATAATTTGCTCGTAAACAGGCGTTTGCTCTTCGGTAACAATTTTTAGTTCTTCTTTTTGGCTTGCTATCACAAATACATTGTCAACGGAATATTCCATTTTTTTTCCTGTTAAAGAAATAGGGTGTAAAACCAATTGAAAACTAATATAATATAAACAAAACGCCATACACAAATGATAGGCAATAAAAAGGAGATAGGGATCAAAGGGGGTACTCTTTACTACGGCCGAAAGGGTGCCTATAATCATTACGGGAAGACTTAAGTTGTTAATTACATGTACCCAACTTAATTTCATCTCTTCTATATCGGAATATTCATTTTTGAGTTTCTGCTCCTGTTTAGTTAAAATTTTACGGATCCAAATAAAATAAAAAAGACCTTGTATGGCGGCAATATAGGAGGTGGCTAGGCTTCTAAAGTGATAGAGGGCGTGTTTGCGCATCAATTCGGTATCGGCTCCCGAATCAAGGTATATATAAATAGAAAACAAAATAGTAACGAGAACGGGTATAAAATGAATAAAATCGCCTTTTGTAAATGCTTTTTGTTCATAAAAAAGATGTTTCACATAAAGATATAGAGGCGGAAACAGTGAAATAGGAACTAAAGGCCCAATAAATGCCATGAGAGGACGAGAAAAAACAGGTGCCCCTTGAATAAATGCAAAGAAAAAGAAACAAGAAGTTCCCCAAATGCCACACCAAAGTGCAAGCATGGAATTTGAATATTGTTTTTTTCGATTATATAACAATAAAATAACACTCGTCATTGCTTGACCCGAAGCCAGGAGCATGATAATTGCAAAAAAAGGATTTATCAAGTCGAACAACGTATTCATACGTATAAAAATGGATTATTTAATTAGCTAATCAATGAAACAAGCATACTAACAAAGATAAATTATTTAATTCTATTTTACAAATGAAAATTTGTAAAATTCAATTTGCAAATACTCGGCTAAATAAATCAAAAAGGCCGTTATCATTGATAACAGCCTTTTTTACTAGGTGTGACATCTTATATATACGCTTTCTTTTTATTTATTCAGTAGGAGTGTCTTTTATACATCTTACACTTAATCCATATCGAAATTGAACATCGGAATTTCTACTTATGTAATCAAAAGCATAAAAAATTCCACGGCTCCATCCCGTGTTATAATAGGGGGTGGAAGACCAAAAATAAGCATATTCACCCATAGCTCCCGTAAATCCGTTATCGTAACGACAACCGCCTGGAACTGCACTAAAACCACTTTCATTGGTGGCTATGGCTCCGCCTTTTTTCCATAAACCAGTGCCTGCTTCTAAAGTGCCATATTCTTTCATTTTCAAGCCTGCCGCACTCAAACCACCCAAATAGTTGGTAAGTGTATCCCATTCGCTATTGCTGGGCACATGCCAACCTAAAGGACAAAGTTTTTTGCCATGGTTCACCGCATTAAAATTATACAAAACACCATAGATAGGGGCATAGCTTTTGTCGTTTGCATAATATGCACAAGCATCTGTAGTGGAGGTTTCCCATTCGCGAGAATCGGAAACTAAGTTGATGGCACTATGATCTCTAAAAGTGGTGGTGCGCAAGTTTTCTGCCATCCAGGTTTGCGTGCCTATTTGTATTGTTTTATAGACATTGCCTTCTTGATCGACCATGCTTCCATACGTATGTTCATCGGTATAGGTGTTGGTATCTACGCCTGTTGAATTTAACCAAGCAGGTCGACCGTTTTTTATACCTAAAACTTGTCCGTTTTTGCCTGCATGAAGTTGCACCCATTGGGAATCTTTCCAATACAATAAATCGCCATAGCGACCTTCGGGTATATTCTCCACTCTCTTGGCATATAAAGCATAAGGAACGCTTACTAATTGTTGGATTGAACTCAAACTATATTCTCCATTGCCTTTTAAATCAATATCTACTTTGATAAAATAAGGTTTTGACCAATCTATTTTGTTAAATTCGCCACTGAGTACTTGTCCATTTCCAATTTTAAGACTGATTACTCCTTGCGCATTGCTCGTGCTGCTATGTGCTTCGCCATATATACGCTTTCCTTCGGCACTATCTGCCAATAGACTGATACGTGTATTTATATTGGTATTGGCCAACAATTTATTTGACGCATCACGCACTACGGCTTGATAACTTATGTGGTTGGAAATTTGAGCGGAAAGGCTCATACTGATCCCTAGCAATAGTAGTACGCTAATGATGTATTTCTTCATATTTATATTTGTATTTTATGATTTACCAAATAATTTTATTAATCCAAGTGTTTTGTTTTTCTCCTGCTTTTTCTATTTTGACAAAATACATTCCTCTTTTTGTGTTGGAGAGATCGATACAATTTTTGGATATGCAATTTTTAATTTCTTGTCCCATCATGTTAAAAATACGTACTCTATGTGCAGGAGTAAGATTGTTGACGATGAAAATACCATCTTTGGATGGATTGGGATAAATAGAAAGATTGGAGGGGGTATTTTCTGTGTCTTCAATATCTATAAAGCCCTCTTCAACGGTGATGTAATTAAATAGGGTTTTACTTGCTTTAAATATTCTACCTGTTGGATCGGTATATTTTATTGAAAGTTTTACTGGATAACTCCCTGCTTGTGCATAAGTTACAAGAGGATTTTTTTCGGTGCTAACCAAAGGGTTGCCTCCGCCAAAAGTCCAAGATGTAGAATCGGCTCTGAGCGATGTATTGCTAAATTGTATGCTGCCCCCTGGTGCCACTTTGATATAATTGGACGTAAAATCGGCCGTAAAATCAATAACTTCCACCACATTCAACCAAGTATAACTTGCTTTTTTCCCTTCTTTTTCAATCACTAAAGTTGTTTTAAAAATACCTGTGTCAAGGTATTTAACACTCGGATTTAAGCTGGTAGAACTTGCAGGGGTGCCACCTTCAAAGGTCCAAGTGCGA
>JAVVPL010000029.1:0-14281 GCA_036655775.1 Bacteroidales bacterium
TCGAATAAATCAACAACAAATGTAATACAAAAAATGTCCAAATAAAAGAAACAATATCCTTTTTTAGCAAACAATTTGTTTTTAATTTCCCCATAGTTTAGCTGTGGCAAATTGCATTTACTTTCAAATCGAAAATTTTAATTTTAATTTAACAGCATGCTGCATACTCGTGATTTTAATATGAAAAACAGTTCTTCCCCCCTCTCAAATATCCTGTATTTCCCTCTTTGTTTTTAAATGTTAAAAAAATTAACATTTTCTTTTGGAAATTCAAAAAAAGTAGTACATTTGTGCCTGTTTTAAGACAAATTTAACAAAATTTAACAAAAATAAAAACAACAAAACGAATGAAAAAGAATCTTTTAATCGCTGTAATGGCCTTTGTAGGTCTAGGTCTAATGACCAGTTGCGGTAACAAAATGGAAAAATCAAAAGCTAATTTACAAGAAGCTTTTAATGGTGAATCAACTGCAAGTGCAAAATATGCAGCTTATGCAGAACAAGCAAAAGCAGATAGCAATTTGCAAGTCGCTGCTTTATTTGAAGCTGCAGCTTATGCAGAAGGTCTTCATGCTGAAAATTTAAAACAAACACTTATTGCTTTAGGTGTTGAAAACCCAGAAGCTGTAATTGGTGCTTTTGAAGCAAAAACTACTGCAGAAAACATTCAAGATGCAATCAATGGTGAGCAATATGAATTAGGTGAAATGTATCCTAAATTTATTGAAGAAGCTAAAGCTGAAAAATGCGAAGCTGCTATTCAACCTTTCCAATGGGCTCTTGATACAGAAATGAAACATCATCAATTCTACACAACCGCTTTACAAGCTATTTCTGATACTACGATTGTATTACCTTTTGTATACACTGTATGTGCTAAATGTGGTAACACTTTTGTTGCTGGTCAAGAAGAAGCTCAATGCCCATTCTGTGGTATGGCAAAAGAAACTTTTGTTAGTTTTGGTACCGCTCCTGTAGTAGCTGAAGAAGCTGTAATTGCTGAAGCCACCACCACTCCTAAAAAGAAATAATTCTCAACAAGAATTTCAAAAAAGTCACCTAAATATTTAGGTGGCTTTTTTTTATACTTTTTTTACATCCCAATTTTTTTTTGTATCTTTGCTAGTTAAACTTAAAATCATTTTCCCAAATTAAAAATAGATGGAAGAACTTACACTCTCTGAAGCAAAACCAAGCTTGAATTTTATAGAAGAAATCATTGAAAAAGACCTTTGTAGTGGCAAAAATGGCAAACGTGTGCATACCCGTTTTCCTCCAGAACCTAATGGATATTTACATATTGGTCATGCAAAATCAATCTGTTTAAATTTTGGTTTAGCCCAAAAATATAATGGTAAATG
Organism: Bacteroidales bacterium; assembly: GCA_036655775.1. GTDB lineage: Bacteria > Bacteroidota > Bacteroidia > Bacteroidales > P3 > JAVVPL01. Next base: position 1,362 of record JAVVPL010000029.1, read on the forward strand.
TAATTTGCGATTTGATGATACCAATCCTGCCAAAGAAGATGTCGAATATGTGGATTCAATCAAAGAAGATATTCAATGGTTAGGATTTCGATGGGATAGTGAACACTATGCTTCTGATTATTTTGATCAACTTTATGAGTGGGCTATTCGCTTGATTAAGGAAGGTTTAGCTTATGTATGTGATTTGACTCAAGAAGAAATGAGTGAATATAGGGGTACCCCTACCAAACCAGGCAAAGAAAGTCCGTATCGCAATCGGAGTATAGAAGAAAATTTGGATCTTTTTGAAAAAATGCGCAAAGGTGAATATGCTAATGGAACCAAGGTGCTACGAGCCAAAATAGATATGGCATCGCCTAATATGCACAAAAGAGATCCTATTTTATATCGTATTCTTCATGCCGAACACCAACGCACAGGTAATAAATGGTGCATATATCCTATGTACGACTATGCACATGGGCAAAGTGATTCTATAGAAGGAATTACCCATTCTATATGTACGCTCGAATTTGAAGTGCATCGTCCTCTGTATGATTGGTTTATTCAAACCTTGAAAATACATGCGCCTCAACAAATTGAATTTGCACGTTTAAATCTTAGCTATACCGTTATGAGTAAACGCAAACTCTTACAACTTGTGCAAGAAAAGCATGTGGAAGGTTGGGATGATCCTCGTATGCCCACTATTTCTGGTTTACGTCGAAGAGGATATACCCCAGAATCCATTCGTTTATTTGCCGAGAAAATTGGAGTTGCCAAACGAGATAATGTCATAGATGTTTCCTTGTTGGAATTTTGTGTTCGAGAAGATTTAAATAAACGAGCACAGAGAGTTATGGCAGTTTTAAATCCTATAAAAGTAGTGATTACCAATTATCCTCAAAATCAAACAGAGCAACTAGATGCGGTAAATAATCCCGAAGATCCAAGTATGGGTTCTCGCAAAGTGGATTTTTGTCGTGAACTTTATATTGAAAGAGATGATTTTATGGAAATTCCAAGCAAGAAGTTTTATCGCTTATCGCCAGGGGTAGAAGTTCGTTTACGCTATGCTTATTATATACGTTGTACCGATGTGATCAAAGATGCACAAGATAATATTACAGAAATTCATTGTACCTACGATCCAGCTACCAAAGGTGGAGGTTCTGCCGATGGGCGTAAAGTAAAAAGTACCCTTCATTGGGTTTCGGCTAAGCATGCTTTAGATGCAGAGGTACGGCTTTTCGATCGCTTGTTTAAAGTGGAAGCACCTGATGAAGTAGAGGAAGGACAAACCTTTTTGGATCATATTAATGCAGAATCAATAAAAATAGTATCAAATTGTAAAGTGGAAGCTTTTTTACAAAACACCAAAGTCTGTGATCATTTTCAATTTGAACGTTTAGGATATTTCTCTACCGACAAAGACCGCGAACTTCAAAATCGTTTAATTTTCAATAGAACGGTATCCTTAAAAGATACCTATACCAAAGACATTCGTAAATAAAATGAACCGAAGATGTCAACGATTAGGCTATGGGCTACTGATTATAGGTAGTTGTCTTTTAGGTTTTTCTTCTTGTGATCCCCAAACACCTAAAGACGATGAATTTGCTATACATTTTGACCTTTCAAATGCCAATGAACGAAAAGTTTATATTAGCGAATTAACCGTAGAAGGAGAAGTAATATTAGATTCGATACGTATAGAAAAAGATGGGAGTGGTAGTTATATTGGGAAAGTAGAACATCGAAGTATGTATATGATCAAAACCGAGAATAATTTACTCAATTTTGTAACTCTTTTACCTGATAGCACGGAAATTATTAAGGTGAGTGCAAATTACGATTCATTAGTTGAAACGTATAATTTGTGGATTTGTCGTAAAGTCAAAGAACGGCTTGCTGAAAATAAAAAATTGGATAAAACTTCGCTTAAAGCTATCCAAAAAGTTAATTTGCATTCTATGGAATGCAGTGGTTTTACCGCTTCAGATTTGATACTTCCTTTGCAAAAAATGGTGAGAAAAAATTTGATTTTAGTGGATTCCTTAAGTCATATTTGGCAAGAAAATTTATATAATCCCAAAGCAGACTCTATTCGTTTAGTATTGGATAGTATCTACACCCAAGTAAGTAGGCAGCAACGACAATTACAAATTAAATTGGCTGCGGAAAACACACAAAATTTAGTTCCCATTTATGCTATTTATCAACTTTGTGGAGAGCGTATGCTTTTAGATTTTGAGAACCCTACCGACTTAGACTCTATTAGTAAATGGGTGGAAAGAATGTTGCAAACACAAAGAGGAAATCCGCATGTAGATAAATTAAAAATGCGTGTGGATCGTTTAAAATCAATGCAAAAACAAAATAAATTAAAAATAGAGACTCCAAATTCAATACAATAATGCAAAATGAAATCCTCTCTGTTTGTCTCCCTACGGGAAAGAAAGCATATTTTGCTTCTGATTTCCATTTAGGTTCCCCCAATTACCAAAACAGTAGAGAGCGCGAAGACCGTATTATTGCATGGCTTTCGTCAGTGGAAGACGAAATGGCTGTTTTATTTCTTTTGGGTGATATTTTCGATTTTTGGTTTGAATATAAAAATGTAATTCCCAAAGGATATATTCGATTTTTAGGGAAATTAGCTGCGATCAATGATCGAGGTATTCCTATTTATTTTTTTGTTGGGAATCATGATATGTGGGCGGCTGATTATTTAGAAAAAGAAATCGGTTTGAAAATTTATAAAGGACCTCAAAAAGTCATCATCAATCAACACCCTTTTATGATTGGTCATGGCGATGGGTTAGGGCCTGGTGATTATGGGTATAAATGTATTAAGAAAATATTTTCCTCCTCTTTCAATCGTGCAGTTTTTGCCTGTTTACATCCTCGTTGGGCCTTTGCTTTGGCTTGTAATTCATCCAAAAAAAGTCGTAATGCCGATTTAGTCAAGGCTAATAGAGAAGAGATTGAGCGTATAAAAAACGATAATTTAGTATGCTATATTCGTCACCTATTGTCGCTTGAACATTTCGATTATTTTATCTTTGCACATAGGCATCTGCCCATAAAACAAAATATAGAAGCAAGTAGTAGTCTGTATATAAATACAGGTGATTGGCTTACGTACAATACCTACGTAGTCTTTGACGGTCAAAGCTTAGAATTAAAAAGTTATTTAGGATAGCATAACAAATATTTTCGATCTGTTTTTGACAAAAAATGCGTGTCCAGCAGTTCGGACATGCTTGAAATATCTACAACACTTTCATCTTTTTTCAAAATGCAAATTCCTTCTTCCCCTGGGCTGTATGCTTTATTCTCCAAGGTTTTAGTATACATAAAATAAGGAATTTCATTTTTTTTGATTTTAAATTGCGACATTAATTTTTGTGCCACTTCCTTTTGATATGATTCGCTAAAGGGATGGTTGCTAATTTCGGTTTTAAAAAGTCGACGTTCATATAAACGTCGAGCCAAATCACTTAAAATTTTATCGGGATATTGCATCCATTTTTTTATAGAAAGCCAAATATCACTATCATCCAAGAGCGAAAAAATAGCTAATATGTTTTCATCATTTGTAAATTCTTCTTTGCTACAATTATGTTGTAAGAAAAAAGCAAATTCATCACTTCCAAAAGGTAAAATTTGAGTAAGAGCCAATTCTTTGGCTCGTTTGAGTAAGTTTATAAGCATTAATTCCGCGCTGACAGAGGTTTTGTGAAGATATACCTGCCAATACATCAAACGTCGTGAGAGTATAAATTTTTCGATAGAATAAAGACCCTTTTCGTCAACCACCAAATTGCCTTGATCTAAATTCAACATTTTTATAATTCTTTCAGTGCCCACAATACCTTCGGTAACTCCTGTATAGAAACTATCTCGACCCAAATAATCCAGTCGGTCCACATCCAATTGACTAGATACCAATTGATGTAAAAATTTTTTATGATATTGATTGTTGAAAATTTCAATAGCTAAATTTAATTTTCCTTTCATTTCTTTGTTAATGGCATGCATAAACAATAAAGAAAGGTCTTCGTGGGTTATATTCTCCACAATGCTATGTTCAAGAGCATGAGAGAAAGGGCCATGTCCTACATCGTGCAAAAGAATAGCAATTTGTGCGGCTTGTGATTCTTTATGACTAATTTGATGTCCTTTGCTTCTTAGTGTATCAATGGCTTCTTGCATCAAAAACAAAGCGCCTAGGGTATGGCTAAAACGACTGTGTATGGCCCCTGGATAAACTAAATAGGATGTTCCCATTTGCCCAATATGACGTAGTCGTTGAATATAGGGATGACTCATAACATCAAACACGAGTTCATCTTGTATATGTATAAATCCATGTACTGGATCATTGATAATTTTCTTTTTATTCATTAGCTCAGATTTTATATCCGCGTAAACCACATCTTTATAGCAGACTGCAATTTCTACAAAGATACGGTTTTTTAGCCTAAAATAATATTTGTGAAGTGAAAAATAAATTGTAAATTTACATCCGTGAATTTGCTTATAGTGGTATTGCTCAAATTTTGCTTTAGCATTGTTCTACATATTAGCAAATAAATAATAAACAAAATTACCAAACTCCCTTTAAACATTTAAAATGGAAAAAGAAAAAATTCTATGGGTCGATGACGAAATAGATATGCTAAAACCTCATATTTTGTTTTTAAAAGACAAAGGATACGAAGTCCTCACTGCGAACAATGGGGGCGATGCTTTGGAGATATTGAAATCGGAAGAAGTTCGTATTGTTTTTCTGGATGAACAAATGCCAGGTTTATCAGGTTTAGAAACCCTTACAAAAATTAAAGATTTATTACATTCTTTGCCTGTGGTGATGATTACCAAAAGTGAAGAAGAACACATTATGGAAGAGGCGATAGGTTCCAAAATATCCGATTATTTGATCAAACCTGTCAATCCCAATCAAATTTTGTTAATCCTCAAAAAAAACTTAGAAAATAAACGTCTCGAAAACGAAAAATCGAGTATGGCTTATCAACAAGAATTTAGAAATATAGGCATGGATTTATCGGCCAAACTCCCTTATGAGCAATGGGAACAAATTTATAAAAAATTAGTTCGTTGGGAAATTGAATTGGCCAAAACCGATGATGAAGGTCTTTTGGGTATTTTACAAGATCAAAAAATGGAAGCCAACTTGCTTTTTGCAAAATATATAGAAAATAACTATCTAAATTTTATCAAAGGCAATAAAGGAGAGCAAGATTTTGAAATGTCGCATACTATTTTGCGTCAACAATTATTTCCTTTAATTAATAATGATGTCCCTGTATTTTTTATTCTCATCGACAATTTGCGTTATGATCATTGGAAAATCATACAACCATTATTGGAAGAACATCTCAAAGTGATTAGTGATAAAACCTATATGAGTATATTGCCTTCAGTGACTCATTATGCTCGAAATAGTATGTTTGCGGGTTTAATGCCTTCTGAAATTGAAAAAAAATACCCACAGTTTTGGATTAACGAAGATGTGGATGATCACAAAAATCAATTTGAAAAAGATCTATTATCCGAGTATTTGAAGCGACATGGTAAAGATGTCAAATTTACTTTCAATAAAGTATTAAATCAAAGCTATGGTTTAAAATTAATTGAACAATTACCCAAAATGATGAATACCCCACTCAATGTAATTATTTATAATTTTGTGGATATGTTATCGCATGCAAGTACCGAAATAGAATTACTCAGAGAGATGGCTGCGGATGATGATGCGTATCGTTCACTAGTCGCTTCATGGGTCGAACATTCACCTTTAATGGAATTGGTAAAACAATTGGCAGGTAAAAAAGCAATGTTGGTCATTACTACCGATCATGGTTCTGTTCGTATTTCAGATCCTGTACGCGTAAAAGGAGATAGAGAAACTAGTGTCAATCTACGTTACAAAATAGGTCGTAATTTGGAGTATGATCCCAAAGAAGTTTTTGTAATAAAAAATCCAGCAGATGCCTATTTGCCTAAGTTAAATATCACATCTTCTTTTATCTTTTGTCGAAAGAATGATTATTTTGTATATCCAAACAACTATAATCAATATGTAAGTTATTACAAAAACACGATTCAGCACGGAGGCGTTTCTTTAGAAGAAATGTTAATTCCTTATATTGTGCTTCAAACAAAATAAAAATGGAAAGTCGACAATTTATCGCAAATGAATTATCGGATTTGCCTCATATTGCGAAGCAAATTTTGGATTGGCAAAAGCAAGCGCGCGTATTTGCTTTTTATGGTGAAATGGGGGCTGGAAAAACAACGTTTATTCAAAGATTATGTGCGTGTTTAGGGGTGGAAGATCAAGTGTTGAGCCCCACGTTTGCAATTGTAAACGAATACAAAACCAAGGATGATCAGGCCGTTTATCATTTCGATTTTTATAGAATCAATAATCTTAGAGAGGCCATGGATATAGGGTATGAAGAATATTTTTATAGTGGAAATTATTGTTTTGTGGAATGGACCCAAAAGATAGAAGAGTTGCTTCCCCCTTCGTATGTAAAAGTTGAAATTACGGTGAATGAGCAATACCAAAGGCTGATACAGCTGAGTGTAATAAAATAAAATAAAATGCTGCAATTACAAGATCAAGACAGTCGTATTTTTGTAGGTCAAGAAGTTTTGGCCTCCTTGGATGTATGGGTCGAAAATCTTAAGGTGTCTTCTTTATTTATTTTACTTGATACCAATACCCAGTTGAATTGTCTTCCTTTACTTTTGAAACAAGCGCCTTTACTTTCTCAAAAAGCCAAATTAATTTGTATTCCAGCAGGAGAGGAGAATAAAAACTTAGAAAATTTAGCTTTTATTTGGAAGGTTCTGTCTGAATCTTTGGCTGATAGACATAGTTTATTGATCAATCTAGGGGGTGGTGTAATTGGAGATATGGGTGGTTTTGCCGCTGCAACTTATCAAAGAGGAATCCCTTTTGTTTTAATTCCCACCACCTTGCTTGCGATGGCGGATGCTTCTGTAGGAGGAAAAACGGGCATTGATTTTAGAGGTTTAAAAAATCAAATTGGCTTATTTATGCGTGCTAAAGCGGTTTTTATTTGTCCATTATTTTTACAGACTTTATCCAAAGCACAGTTTCAATCGGGAGCAATGGAAATATTTAAAATGGCTTTATTAGTCAAGGATACTTCATGGAAAGAGATACTCTATCGCGGGTTTGAGCCCACACAATTTAAAATGGAAGATCTTATTTTAGCTATAACTGCAAAATTACAGATTGTAGCATCCGATTTTAAAGAATCCAAGCAACGCAAAATATTGAATTTGGGTCATACCTTTGGACATGCTTTTGAATCGTTGTCTCTGGCTCAAAATAGACCGATTTCTCATGGATATGCAGTAGCTTTAGGCTTAGTGTGTGAACTCTATTTTTCTACACTCCGTCTTGGCTTTTCGGTTTTGATACAAAAAGAAATAGAAACTGAATTATTGAAAATATTTCCTTATTTTAGCATTTCCGAAAATGATATTTGTATATTGAAAGCATCTCTTTTACAAGATAAAAAAAATAATAATCAAAAGGTGTATCCCGTATTGTTAACAGCGATTGGAGTTGCCGAACTTACGCAAGAAATAAGTCAAGTAGAGATCGAAAAAGTGTTTTATTATTATCAAAAATTAGAAGTGCGGACTCTAAATGCGCACGCATAGTATGTATAGTGTGCAAACAAAATATAGACTCTCTTTTCCACATGCAAAGCTATGTGGATGTGTAGAAATACCTGCCTCTAAGAGTATCAGCAATCGTTTGCTAATTTTAAATTGTTTAACAAAAGAAAAAACAAAAATAGTAAATTTGTCGTCTTCGGCCGATACCAAACTTATGCAAAACTTATGTGCTCAATTGCCTCATGTTGCAAATTCTGAAATTCCATATATTTTCAATTGCAATAATGCGGGTACTGTATTGCGTTTTCTTACGCCTATACTTGCAATTACAAAAGGAAATTGGATTATTACAGGTAGTGCGCGCATGCAACAACGTCCTGTGGGGGCTTTGGTTGATGCACTTAGGTCTATGGGAGCGCAAATTACGTATATGCAACAAGCTGGTTTTCCTCCTTTGCAAATACAAGGATGCGATTTAAAAACGAAGAAGGTTTGTGTAGATGCAAGTTTAAGTAGTCAATTTGTATCGGCTTTAATGCTTTTAGCGGCTACATCTTTGTCCAAACCTTTTGAAATCATTTTGACAGAAAAACAAAACGTCTCTTTGCCGTATATTGCGATGACAGCCTCCTTATTGCAATTATATGGATTGAATGTAAACGTATCGGATCATAAAATTTATATAGAGGGTGTATTTCAAAAATGTGAAACGTATACAGTTGAAGCCGATTGGACTTCGGCTTCTTATCTATATGCACTCTTGGCTCTTGCTCAAGATGGAAATTTGTTTCTGCCCAATTTTTACAAAAATAGTTTGCAAGGAGATCAGGTGCTTGTGCGTTGGGCTGCACTTTTAGGAGTGGATACCCTCTTTAAAGAGAACGGTATTCAACTTACAAAAAAAACAATGCCTTTGCCTTTGGAATTGACTTTAAATTTTGCGGATAATCCCGATTTGGTTCAGACTATGGCTGTGCTTTGTGCAGGATTGGGTATTGTGGGTCATTTTAGCGGCCTTCAAGCCCTAAAACATAAAGAAACAGATAGAATACAAGCCCTAGTGTATGAACTGCGTAAAATGGGCGTATGTTGTCAAACAGATGGAAATACAGATTTACATATTCTATCCAAAATTCAAAATACAGCGGTATGTATCGATACCTATGATGATCATCGCATGGCAATGGCTTTCGCCGTTTTGTCTATAAAATATCCAGGTATACAAATAAATCATCCCGAAGTGGTGGAAAAATCATTTGAAAATTATTGGGATTGTTTACGTAAATTGGGAGCCGAGATTTCTTTGCGATAAAATTACAAAAAAAGAGGATGGTCATTTTATTGAACATCCTCTTTTAAATTCACAAACATCGAATTCTAAAATGTTTATTTTTAGATTGTCAATTTGATAGGTTTAATCATATTTTCAGGAGATAAAATTTTATCCAATTGAACTTTGGTTAAAATGTTTTTCTCAATGATAAGTTCATAAACTCCTCGGCCACTAGCAAGGGCTTCTTTTGCAATCATAGAAGAGTTTTTGTATCCAATGTAGGGATTAAGCGCGGTAACAATACCAATGCTATTTCTTACCATTTGTTTACAAACGTCTTCATTGGCAGTAATGCCTTCGATACAAAGTCTACGTAAGGTATCAAATCCGCGTTTTAATAATTCAACAGATTCAAAAATTGAATACGACATTACAGGTTCCATTACATTTAATTCCAATTGAGCAGCTTCTGCACCCAAAGTAACGCAAAGATCATTACCTATTACTTTAAAGCAAATTTGATTGACCACCTCTGGAATTACAGGATTTACTTTACCAGGCATAATGGATGATCCTGGTTGCATAGGAGGAAGATTGATTTCATTAAGTCCACAGCGAGGACCCGACGACATTAAACGCAAGTCGTTACAAATTTTGTTTAATTTGATACAAAGACGTTTAAGTCCTGAAGAGTAAGATACCATAGATGAGGTATCAGAGGTTGCTAAAACTAAATTATCATCTAATTTAATATCCAAATTGGTAGCTTCACGAATTGCCGAAATAAACAATCCACTATATCCAGGTTGCGAACAAATACCAGTTCCAATAGCCGTGGCACCCATATTGCAAATTAAGAATTCTTTAGCTGTTTTAGAAAGTAATTTAGCTTCTTTGCGTAGACCATCAGCAAAAGCTTGAAAACTTTGACCTAAAGTCATAGGTACTGCATCTTGTAATTGTGTACGACCCATTTTGACAATATGCTCAAATTCCTTAGCTTTATTATCAAAGGCTTTAATAAGGGGGTCTAAAGCTGCGATTAAATCCAAATTGTTAAAATACAAAGCCAAATGAACAGCTGTAGGATAAGCATCATTGGTAGATTGAGAACAATTCACATGATCATTAGGTGAACAAAATTCATATTGTCCACGTTCTTTGCCCATAAGTTCTAATGCACGATTTGCAATTACCTCATTGGCATTCATATTGACCGATGTACCTGCACCACCTTGAATCATATCCGTTACAAAATATTCATGTAATTTGCCGTCTACAATTTCTTGACATGCTTTTACAATTGCATCTTTTTGAGCTTTTGTTAATAAACCTTCTTTGTAGTTTGCAATTGCTGCACCTAATTTTGTATACGCAATCCCTTTGACAAAATTAGGGTAACGATTCATTATGTGACCACTAATTTTGAAGTTGTCAATTGCGCGCACTGTTTGTACACCATAAAGAGCACTTTGAGGCACTTTGCGTTCGCCAAGTAAATCGCTTTCTATACGATAATTTACTTTAGAGCTAGTTTCTTTTTTTGCAGGACTTGCTGTCGTTTTTTTTGCAGCACTTGCCGTAGTTTTTTTAGCGGAACTTGCCGTAGTTTTTTTTACTGGGCTTTTTTTAATTTCAGTTGCTTTTTGAGCCATTTTAAATATGTTTTATTTTGTTATATTATCAATTCTTTATATCGTTCTTCCAGGATATACTTTAAGAGCGGCTTCTAGACATCGCATAGCGCCTTTTAAGTCTTCGGCTTTTAACACATAGCTAATGCGGACTTCATTTTTTCCAGCCCCCTTAGTTGCATAAAATCCTGTGGCAGGAGCCAACATAACGGTTTCTTTATGATCTTCAAAATCTTCCAAAAGCCATTGACAGAATTTATCTGCATCATCAATAGGTAAACGAGCCACTGCATAAAAAGCGCCCTTAGGATTTGGACAAAAACAGTGATCCATTTTATTGATAGCCTCTACAATAATATTTCTGCGTAGAGTATATTCTTTCACTACCGCTTCAAAGTAAGGAGCAGGTGTATCGCAAGCGGCTTCAGCAAAAATTTGACCATACGTAGGAGGACTTAAACGTGCTTGAGCAAATTTCATCACGGCTGCATATAAATCTTTGTTTTTGGTAACTAAAGCACCCACACGTACTCCACAAGCAGAGTAACGTTTAGAAACGGAGTCTAAAAGTATTACATTGTTATCAATCCCTTGCAAATGCATTACTGAAAAATAACTAGCATTGTCATAGCAAAATTCGCGATATACTTCGTCGGACAATAAAAACAAGTCGTGTTTTTTGACGAGTTTGGCCAAACATTCTAATTCTTCTTTTGAATACAAATAACCTGTTGGATTATTAGGATTGCAAATAAGAATTGCTTTTGTTTTTGGTGTAATTAATTTTTCAAATTCTTCAATAGGAGGAAGCGCAAATCCGTTTTCGATTTTGGCCACAATTGGTTTAGCCACAACGCCTGCGTAAGTAGCAAAGCCATTATAGTTTGCATAAAAAGGTTCTGTAACAATTACTTCATCTCCAGGATTCATACAAGCTAAAAATGCAAATAAAATTCCTTCAGAACCTCCATTCGTGATAATAATTTCGTTTTCGGTAACGTGAATGTTGTTGTGACGGTAATACTCAGCTAATTTTTTGCGATAAGACAAAATACCTGCGGAATGACTATATTCTATCAGTTTGAGGTCATTATTTTTGACTGCATCTAAAGCTATTTGAGGAGAGGCGATATCTGGTTGTCCAATGTTAAGATGATATACGTGCACTCCTCTTTTTTTTGCTTCGTCAGCATAAGGAACTAATTTACGAATTGGAGAGGCAGGCATTAAATGCGCTTTTTCTGAAAGTGTTGGCATAATAAATATATTAAATTTTTTCTTTGTTTTGAGAACTCATTTAAGTAAAAAACAGGATAAATAAATCTATCCTGTTTTTATTTTAAATAAATTATAAATTATAATCTAAATGATTGTTTAGGCTGTTAAAATATTGCCTGTAATACGAAGAACGATACGATCGGTTTTTCCGTTGGTAGTAACGGTAATAGATTTGCTAATTGAGCCTACTCGATTGGTGTCGTAGTGTACTTTGATGCTTGCTTTTTTACCAGGCATGATAGGTTCACGAGGCCAACTAGGAGTGGTACAGCCACAAGAAGATTGAACATTCGATAAAATTAAAGGTTCATTACCAATATTGGTAAATGTAAAAACACAATCTCCGTTATCACCTCTTTTTATTTCGCCATAGTCGTAAACTGTATTTTCAAAACTAATTTCGGGGCCTTGAATTTTTACGCTTGTCGCTTTGAGGGATTCAGCTTTTGTCGATTTTTTTGAATTTTGGGCATTTACACTACCTAAACAAATAGAAAATAAAAATAGAAATGTGATTAATCTTTTCATTGTAATAAATTTTATATTATTTAAAATCTATGATTTACGTCATAAGATATATATGTTCTTATTTGGGAGCGCAAATATACGTTTTTTTTTTAATATATAAAAGGCTAGAAACAAAAACAAAGCGTATAAAAAAAATGAAAAACCAAAAAAAAGTTTGTATAAATCAAAAAAAGTACTAACTTTGCATCCTCGTTTGAAAAAACAAACGGTCGGGTTCGGTAGTTCAGTTGGTTAGAATACATGCCTGTCACGCATGGGGTCGCGAGTTCGAGTCTCGTCCGGACCGCCAACAGACACTTTGGTGTCGGAATCAAACAAAAAAGCTCTAAATCTTTGATTTAGGGCTTTTTTTATACCTAAGATAAAGGAGCAAGTAAATTTAGTTTTCCCATTCGGTCGTACCATTTTTCTTTTACTTTCATACGTAGGGAACGAGGCAAGAGAATGAAATGCTTGCCAACCACTTCGTTATGAATTCCCTTAATCATGGTCATCAAACAACCCGTTTTCCCTTTCTTGGCTTTATTGGTCAGAAGAAT
>JAVVPL010000029.1:14291-19505 GCA_036655775.1 Bacteroidales bacterium
CCTTGCGAGAGACAAGTCTCATCCATAGATAGGTATTCGCCCATATTCTTCTTGAAAACAACATATTCCTGGGCATGATGCAACGGTTCCCAATATTCAAATCCGCTGATGTAATGTTTATACTGTGTAGAGAGTAATATTTCATCATCCTCTATACGAATAATATCAAAATAGGATACAATCTTCTGAGGTAGTAAAAATTTTAGTACTTCTGTGCTTTCCATAATACAAAAATAATAATATCTACAAATTTTACCAAGCTAGATTTTTACTTGATCTCAAATGATGAGGATTAGTTATTCTCAATATATTTCCGTACCTTTGCACGCTTAAGTGGTATGCGTTTGAGAAATTCATCTTTTTATTTCTGCACTACTTATTCAAAATAAGGCATTCTGCCAAACAAATTATATTAAATGCTATTTAAAGAATTAAACATTATAGAGCCTATACTAAAAGCTCTTGAAGAGGAAGGGTATTCAACTCCTACGCCTATACAGGCACAAGCGATACCACATATTTTAGACGGATCCGACGTATTGGGTTGCGCACAAACGGGTACAGGAAAAACAGCGGCTTTTTCCATTCCCATTTTACAAAAATTAAATAATGCGGTCAAACAAGGTCGAAACAAGGAAATAAAAGTGTTAATTCTAACACCAACGCGAGAGTTAGCCATTCAAATAGGAGAGAGTTTTGCCTCGTATGGCAAACATTTAGCCTTACGTCATACGGTGATTTTTGGTGGAGTGGGACAAAAACCACAAACGGATGCTCTCCATAGAGGAATTGATATTTTAATTGCCACACCAGGTCGTTTATTGGATTTAATAAATCAAAAATATATCAATTTAAAAACAATTGAATTTTTCGTATTAGATGAAGCCGATCGAATGTTAGATATGGGTTTTATTCATGATATTAAACGTATTTTACCCCTATTGCCAAAACAAAGACAAACTTTGTTTTTTTCGGCAACCATGCCGAATGAAATTGCTTCTTTAGCCGATTCTATTTTGCATAAACCCGTGAGAGTGGAAGTAAGTCCCGCCTCTTCTACGGTAGATACCATCGAACAGTATCTTTATATGGTCGAAAAAGAAGAGAAAAAACTTCTCCTAGTTGAGCTTTTAAAAGATCCTAGTAAAGAATCCGTTTTGGTGTTTTCCAGAACGAAGCATGGTGCCGATAAGATTGCAAAGATATTATCTCAAGCAGGCGTGCAAAGCGAGGCTATACATGGCAATAAATCACAAAACGCAAGGCAACGTGCCTTATCTAATTTTAAAGAGCGCAAAACGCGAGTTTTGATTGCTACGGATATTGCGGCTCGAGGAATAGATGTAGATAATCTCTCTCATGTAATTAATTATGATTTACCCGAAGTTCCCGAAACCTATGTACATCGTATCGGACGTACAGGACGGGCTGGACGAGAGGGAATAGCTCTATCATTTTGTAGTTCGGACGAAATTCCATTGCTTAAAGATATTCAAAAATTGATTGGAAAACAATTGAATAAAGTAGAAAATCATGGATTTGAAACCGAGGCAGGTCTAAAAGCAGTTCATAAAGCTAGCGAACAAGTAAAAACAAAAGCAAAGGAGAACAAGGAATATAGAGGAAGTAAAGCTTCTGGTGATTTTTGGCGACGTCAAAAACGAAATGAAGGGAAAGAAGGAGCGGTGTCTTTTTCTAGAAATTCAAGCAAAAATAATCAAAACAATGGAGGAGCAAAGCTACGACCTCCTAAGAAAAGAAGTTAGATTTCTAGTATGCACAGAAATAAAAAAAGAGGGTAGTTGATTTGTCAGCTACCCTCTTTTTGTGTGTTTACAAAAAAAAATTATTTTTTTGCATCTTCAATAGAGCTTTTTCTAAACTCTTTGAATAATTTAGTTAACTCAAGAGTGGCTTTACGAGCACGGCCACCCGCAGCTTTATTTCCTTTTTCAACGTGAGCTTCTGCGTTTTCTGTGAAAATAGCGATTTGTTCGCTGATTTGTTTCATCAAATTTTCCATGTCTTTATATTTATTTTAATTTTGCTCGCAAAGATACTATTCTTTTTGAAAATTATTATTATTTTTTTGAAAATTTTAGCGAATTTATTTAACGATATTCACAAATTCAGCATTATCTTTAAATTTTAAAAATTCAGCATCGTTTTTAGCTTGTGCTTTCATTTTGGCATCTATCTTTATTGCTTTATCTAATTGAATGTAAAGTTCATCTGTTTTTCCTTGACGGGCAGCACAAACGGCATTTAGATAAGACACATCGGCTGTTTGATTTTTAACACAATTTAATGTGTTTTTAGCATCTTCAACTTGCCCTGACATCAATTGAGCCAAAGCCATATTATAGGAGCAATCGGTACCTACAAAAGCAGCTACGGCTTCAGAATATTGACCCTCTTTGATAAAGATGATACCTATATTGCTGCAAGCTTCAGTACTGCCACTATTTTTAGCATTCCCAAAATGAGATTTAGCATTTTCAAAATCCCCTTTAGCCAAAGAAACAACGCCCATATTATTTAATATTTTTGCATTGTTAGGTTCAATACCATTGGCTTGATCCAATACTTTTTGAGCTTCATCATAATTGCCTTGTGCAATATATAAGGCGGAAGCATTTAAAAAAGCACGAAAATCTTCAGGATAAATTTGTGTGGCCGAAAGATATATTTTCAATTTGATGTCTTTATCTTCATTTAAAGTAGCGGCATATAACAATTCTTCCAAGAGAAGAGAATCGGGAGTCACTACCGATAATTCAGCAATTTGTTCATCTGTTTTTTTAGCTTCTTTAAAATTTACAATAATGTCAGAACGACGAAGTGGAGGTAAGATGCTATCTTCAATTTGTTTATAAATCACGGTCATATTACGAATTTCTTGTTCGCGTGCAGCATGATCGGTATGCGAAGAAATCACATTAATAATGGTGTTCTTTTCTGGAATATTTGAATTGCGTAAAGCAGTTAAAAATCCTTCCCAATCCTCACCTTTAGACTCATTATTGATTGTTAAATCTTGTTTGAGTGTAGCAGGTTTTACTTTTAATGCTTTTGCTTTTTTCTTAATAACTTTATCGTACACCGAAGTGAAATATTTTTCACCAGTTTTGGAACGATCGCTAGATAAGTTTTGATTACGACTTTCTTCTCCTTCGGGAGAGGCCCAAGAATGAATGGTCACATCTTTAATTTGCATATCCCCACCCAATGTGTTTTCCATGTCAAGAAGCGCTTCTTTATTGGATTGTTGCTTATTTAGAGGAAGATTCCAATTCAAATTAGACATATCCACTAAGTAATAGAGGGTGGATTTTTTACTCAAAAGTGTTTCTTTTTCATATTTGTCTTTTTCTGTTGCAGTTTTGGTTTCGGTTTTAGAAAAACGAGTGCCTGTGGCAATGGTGCCTGTGGCTAATTGTTGTTCTCCAAAAGGAAGAGCTTTGGGTACTGCGGCTGCTTCTTTTGCATTGGTAATGCTCAAACCTTTAGCGGCTTTTGCTGTGTATGCTATGGGGTTTAATACCAATTGTGCACTTGCCATCTCGGGCGTATAGTCAACCACATCGGTTAATGTGAAATTTCCACCATTGGCATTGCTAATTAAAATACCTTCGCCTTCAACTTTTTCGCCTCTAAGAATTACGGGTTTTAACTCTTTAGACCCTCCTTCATAGACAAGGCTGGGTTGAATAAGTAATACGGCTGATTTATTGAAAAACTTGGGCTTATATTCGCCTTTCATACTGATGTTAATCTTATCTCCATGAGTTTCAAGAGGATTAGGTTTTACTTCGTATTTAGACATGCTGGGATGATTTTTAGCCATCTTGCTAAGACTTTCGCAAGAACTAAATAAAATACTGATGCCCAAAGTGATAAGACAAGCTTTAAGTAAGTGGGTACTTTTCATTTTATTATTATTTTTTATTATAAAATTAACTTAATACAAAGGATACAAGAGGCAAAGGTACATTTTTTTTTCCGTTTGACAAAGTTCTTACCAAAGCTTTTGTCGTTTTAATAAGTATGCTTGTAAAATGGGAATAAACCCATCTTGTATATTGGCTTCAATGAAATCAATTTGATATTGTTCACATTTTATTTTCAATTGAGCATGAAAATTTTCAATAGCATTGATATATTTAGTTCTAATTTGGCTCGGATTTAATTTTATTTCCATACTACTTTCCATATCTACAAAACGATAAGGCCGATTTTCAAAATCAAAGGCCATTTCTTTATCTTGATCGTATACATGAAATAAAAGTACTTCATTTTTTTTGTATTTCAAATGTTGAAGAGCCGTAAATAAAGATTCAAAATCTTCAATATTTTCAAACATATCACTAAAAATGATAATTAGGGAGCGTTTGTGAATTTGTTCCGCTAGGGTATGTAAGGTTTGCGCAATATTGCTTCCCTTGTGGAGGGCGTTTTGCTTTTCGTTGGGAAGATACGTCTGTAGTTGCGTAAATAGATGACGAAGATGAGCGCTATTTGATTTTAGTTCGGTTTGTTCTTCTATTGTATCGGAAAAACTAACAAAGCCAACAGCATCCCTTTGTTTTACGAGTAATTGCATCAATGCCGCAGCTGCATAAATAGAAAAAGTAATTTTATTGGGCTTATTTTTTGTATTTTTTTCGGGTATAGGAAAATACATAGAAGACGAAACGTCCAATAGAATACAACAACGTAAATTGGTTTCTTCCTCGTATCGTTTTACAAATAATTTATCTGTTTTTCCTAATAATTTCCAATCTATATGACGAATGGATTCCCCTGTATTGTATGGTCTATATTCTGCAAATTCTACTGAAAATCCATGAAAAGGACTTTTGTGAAGACCTGTGATAAAGCCTTCTACAACTTGAGAAGCAAGAATTTCTAGCGAAGTGAAATTTTCTGTAATTTCCGTATAAAAGTTTTCGGACATGTGTAAGAGGCAAAATAATAATACCGATAAATTGATGCATTCGTTGTCTAGCCCCCCTGTATTTCGGACTAAGATCTTTTAATTATCTAGCAAAACTACAAATGTTTTCATTAAAAACAAAGTTTTTTATTTTTAAATTTTCTTCCATCTCCTGTTTCTCTTTATTATCAATCTTTTCAAGAACTTCTTGATAGGGATTTTGAGTTTAAATTTAACAGTTCTCCGAATTTCATTCACCGTTGTTTCTATCCAACGCT
>JAVVPL010000030.1:0-4218 GCA_036655775.1 Bacteroidales bacterium
CTATTGACAATTAAAGTAATTTCATCTGAATAGGCATTGATAGGATAGCCTAAGTTGATAGGTTTTCCCCAACTGCCATTCGCTTGTTTTTTAGTGTAAAAAAGATCCATTCCGCCCAAGCCATCATGCCCATTGGATGAGAAATAGAGAGTGCTTCCATCTGGATGAATAAAAGGGGTGCTTTCACTGCCAGAGGTATTGATGCTTGGCCCTAAATTGAGGGGAGTTGTCCACGTGCCATTATCTTGTAGTTGGCTAGTCCAAATATCAGAAGCGCCTTGTCCATTTTCTCTATTGCTAGCAAAATACAAAGTGCGTCCATCGGGAGCTATACAGGGTTGAGATTCCCAAGCGGGCGTATTGATAGGATAGCCAATATTAAAAGGTTTTCCCCACAGTTTTCCTGTTTTGCGCGAAACAAAAATATCGCAACTGCCCAAGCCATTTTCTCGATTACAAGCGGCAAAAAACAAATATTTTCCATCGGGAGAAATGGATTGTGCGCCTTCGTTTTCATCACTATTGATGGGCTCAGGCATACATTGAGCTTGTGTCCATACTCCTAGGCTATCTTTTGTAGAAACAAAAAAATCTTCTTCCAAATGTGGGCTAGGGAATGGCTTTTCATAGCGTTTGGTAAAAATTAGCATTTGTCCATCCGCCGTGAGCGTAGGCAAATATTCATCGGCAGATGTATTAATACTATCCCCTAAATTATAAGGTTTAAAAGGAACTATATGTTTTGCTATTTCTAAGCTAATGCGATTTTTTTGTTGACGAACTTCCGCCTCCGACTTAAACTGTGCAGGCGCTTTGGGATGTTCCAAAAAAATTGTGAAATGCAAATCGGCTTCGGTATACATACCAATGCTTGATTCCAATTTTGCTAAAGTATAAAAGGCTTGTGGGAAAAAATCGGGATTTAAACTTAGGGCCCGTCGATAACTGTAAACCGCACTATCTATAAAGTGGTTATCTTCATATAAAATGGCTTGTAATAAAAAGGCTTCCACAAAATTAGTATCCAAAACACAAGCTTTTTTGATTTCTGTCAAAGCCTCTTTATCTTGGCGAGCATCGTACAAAGTACGGGCTTTTTCGTATGAAAGATAGGCTTTGTGCGCATTTTTCATATAATTATTTTGCGTAAAACCTATACTGCTACAAAGTATGAAAACTATAAAAAAATGAATTTTACGCATTATAATGTATTTTTAGAACACAATTGCTAAAGTCCCTACAATGGCGCAATAAATAGCAAAATAAATAAGTTTTCCTTTTTTTACAATATTAATCATAAATTTACAAGCAAGCCAACCTGCTAAAAATGCAGCAACAAAGCCAATTACTAGAGGCATCAAATCGGCAGAAGCCATAGAAATATTGCCTTCGAGTAAACTCAAAAAGTTTTCGCCCAAGATAGGCACCAATACCATCAAAAAAGAAAAACGAGCCACACTCTCTTTTTTATTGCCCAATAATAATCCTGTAGCAATGGTTGTCCCTGAACGAGAAAGCCCAGGAAGTACGGCTACGGCTTGTGCAATACCAATGATAAAAGCATCTTTGAACCCTATTTCGTGTTTTCCCGAGGCCCAAAAATTAGCTAAAGTCAGCAATAAAGCTGTCAGAATAAGCATACAGCCCACAAGCAGCAAGCCATTACCAAACAAACTCTCTACTTGAGCTTTAAAAAAGAGACCAATAAAAGCCACAGGTAACATTGAAAGTGCTATTTTGGCAATGTAAATAGTTTCTTCGTTCCACTTAAATTTAAATAAGCCTCCTAAAAGATGGCAAATATCTTTCCAAAAAACTACAATAGTACTCAAAACCGTTGCCCCATGTACCACGACGGTAAAGGTCAATTCTTCTTTGAGTTCAACCCCCAATAAAACCTTGGCTATTTCAAGATGTCCACTACTACTGACAGGTAAAAATTCTGTAATTCCTTGAAGTAATCCAAGAATTAACGCTTCTAAATATGTCATCATCAGCTACTAGAGTTTTGGTCGTTTCATTATAGCAACAATTTCTACCGCAAAGCCTATCAACAGAATGAGAGGAGCTAAAACTAAACGACGAAAATCGAATAAACTCTCATTAAATTCTGTAAAACTTTTGGCTTCGCCACCCACCATAAGCATATAGCCAATGGCTAAAATAATTAATCCAGAAATCATTAAAATGTAATTAATTTTACCAAAAGCGAAATCAAAAAGTTTAGGTTGTGTACCTGTGGTTTTGGAAGACACTTTGGGTGGATTCGAGACCGTTTTGTTTGTCGTTGTGTTCATATATGTAAATAATTAGAATAAAATGTATTTTATTGATGAATGGAATCGGTATTTCTCATTTTGATAAACTTATTGACAGCAAAGAAAGCAGAGATAACGGTAAAAATAACCCCTATACAAATCAATAGAATAAAGACCATACTAAGGGCGATCCAATCGTTACTTCCTCCTATAACGTCGGGGATTTGTGTATGTAGATACCAAAGTAAAGCCCCTAAAAAGGTAGAAGCTACTAAAGCCGCAATACCACCTTGAACTAAACCATTTATCAAGAAAGGTTTACGGATAAAAGCAGAAGTTGCACCCACTAATTGCATACTATTAATAATAAGCCGTTTTGAATAAATTAAAAGGCGCATTGTGTTGTTTATGAGCATAATGGCAATAAATAAGACCAAAGCACTGATGATCAGTAACCAAAAACTAATGGTTTTTACATTATCATTGACCAAACTTACTAAATCTTTTTCATAATACACTTCTTTAACATTATGGTATCGTTTGATTTGACTTTCAAAATCGGCTATACTATCATTCTGTGTATAATCCGCATGTAATTTGACCTCAATAGAAGGAAGGAGAGGGTTGAAGCCCAAAAATTGTACAAAATCTTCCCCTAGATCGTTGGTAAGTTCTTTAGCAGCCTCTTCTTTAGAAATATAACGGGTTGATTTTACTGCATCCGTAGAATCCAAAATGGTTTTTAATTCCAATACATCTTGTTCGCGCGTAAATTCTTTCAAAATTACGGTAAATCCGATGTTTTCCTTTACATAGGTGGAAATTTTATGACTATATACAAGCATGAGAGCTTGTAAACCAAGTAAGAATAAAACCAAACTAATTGATAAGACTGTGGTAATGTGCGAACTTCTAAGGCGTCGCTTTTGATATTTTTCGTCTTCTTGAATCATAGATATTAAAAATTAATCTACAAAAATAAGTAAAATTTTTGAAAGCAGCAATGTGAGAGAGGGAATAATTACAAATTAAATATCTATCAAAAATCCTATTTTTAACAAAAAAAACGTAAATTTGCAAAAAAATAAATTATGATTTTCAAAATGCACTCTATATTTCATAAAAATCTTATTTGCTTTGTGTTTGGGATGATCCTTTTATTGAGTTTTGCGTGTAAGCGTGATTTTGGAGATCTCTCCTACGAGTCGTCCATCAAAGATATTGACGGCAATATATATCCAACCGTCAAAATTGGCGAACAAGTGTGGATGGCTAGCAATTTACGAGTACATCGTTTTTGTAATGGAGACTCCATTCCCTATATTTGCGATACGATAAAATGGGATTCTATCAATAGTGATACCGTAGCAAAAGCAGCGTATTGTTATTATGAAAACGATACTACCGCTCGCACCTTAGATACCTTAGGGGCTTTATACAATTGGTATGCAGCTTCGGACGGGCGTAAACTTTGTCCACAAGGCTATCATCTCCCATCCAAAGTGGAATGGGAACGCATGGTCAAATTTTTGGGTGGAAAAGATAAGGCTGGGGCTCGACTTAAATCAAATGATTCTTCATTTTGGACCAAACCCGTATTAGGATTGAATGATGTACTTGGTTTCAATGCGCTTCCTGCAGGAGGGCGCGATCCCAAGGGTTTTTTTGACAATCGCAAAGGTTTATATGGATTTTTCTGGACCTCTACCGCCTATGAAAATCGAGATGCTTGGATTTTTTATGTGTTTAGTAATCACGAAGCGGCCATTACCAAATATAGTCGTAAAGGCTTTGGGTATTCGGTACGTTGCATCAAAGATTAAAAATTTGTTTCAATAAGGGAACGGAGTCTTTAGCACCATCGATTCAAAAAACATGAAATCTCAAATAGTGTTCAAAGATTTTTTCGGTGTTTTCTTGATTATTTCAAGTATTTTTCGGTACTTTGTATAAAATTTGA
>JAVVPL010000030.1:4228-6343 GCA_036655775.1 Bacteroidales bacterium
TTGATTATATATCTAATTGTTTAATATTAAATTAGATATATTAATAAAGTTGAATTGAAAAAGTTTTAAATTTTTAATACATCACGAGGTATCGTATCTATGGATTACAATTTCAGAGAAATAGAGCAAAAATGGCAAGCCTATTGGGCAAAACAAAAAACATTTAAAGCTGACAACAAGGCTTCTAAACCTAAATATTATGTGTTAGACATGTTCCCTTATCCTTCGGGAGCGGGTTTGCATGTGGGACATCCCTTAGGATATATCGCTAGCGACATCATTGCTCGTTACAAACGTTTGCAAGGTTTTAATGTATTACATCCCATGGGCTATGATGCCTACGGTTTGCCCGCAGAGCAGTATGCCATACAAACGGGGCAACATCCCGCAATTACAACCGAAAAGAATATTCAACGCTATCGGCAACAGTTAGATCAAATTGGTTTTTCTTTTGATTGGGATCGAGAAGTACGTACTTGTGATCCCGCTTATTATAAATGGACCCAATGGACTTTTATACAATTATTTAATCATTGGTACGACCAAAAAGCACAAAAGGCTCGCCCTATTGCTGATTTGGAAAATCTTTTTGCCAAAGAAGGGAATGCCCCCTTACAAGCCCACGCACAAGCGGCTTGTAATTTAGATACGCCTGTATTTACGGCAGAACAATGGAAGGCAAGTACCGAAAAAGAACAACAAATTTATTTGATGAACTATCGTCTAGCCTATCTTTGTGACACCTTAGTCAATTGGTGCCCTCAATTGGGGACCGTCTTAGCCAATGATGAGGTTGTCAGTGGGTTGTCGGTGCGTGGAGGCTATACTGTAGAACGCAAACTAATGCGTCAGTGGTCATTACGAATTACGGCCTATTGCGATCGTTTAGTTGCGGATTTAAATAGTGTAGATTGGAGCGATTCACTCAAAGAAATACAAAAAAACTGGATAGGTAAAAGTATAGGAGCTTCGGTGTTTTTCGATCTAGTAGATTCTAAACCGCAAAAAATAGAAGTTTTTACAACTCGTCCCGATACCCTGTTTGGCGTTAGTTTTATGGTGCTTTGTCCTGAATATGAAGCGATGGATAGCTTAGTTACTTCAGCTCAAAAAACAGAAGTAGAAGCCTATATTCAGTGGGCCAAAAATAGAACTGAAAGAGAACGACAAGCAGAAATCAATAAGGTGAGTGGCGTATTTACTGGATCGTATGCCAAAAATCCATTTACGCAAGAAAAAATTCCTATTTGGGTTTCAGAATATGTGTTAGCAGGCTATGGCACAGGCGCTATTATGGCAGTACCCGCTCACGATAGCCGTGATTATCGTTTTGCTAAATATTTTAATTTACCTATTCGTCAAGTGGTAGAAGGTGGGGATATTACCCAAGAAGCCTTTGAAGCCAAAGAGGGTATTTTGATCCATTCCGATTTTCTCAATGGTTTGTCTGTAAAAGAGGCAATTGCCAAAATGGTAAAAGAAATTGAAGCGAGAGCTTTGGGTAAAGCCAAGGTGAATTTTCGTTTACGAGATGCTATTTTTAGTAGACAACGCTATTGGGGTGAACCTTTTCCTGTCTATTATAAAGAGGGGATGCCCTATATGTTGGACGAAAGTGAATTGCCCTTAACTCTACCCGAAGTAAAAACGTATCTTCCTACTTCCAATGGAGAACCCCCTTTGGCCAGAGCCGAAAATTGGCTTAGCAAAGCAGGATATCCATTAGAAACCAATACCATGCCTGGCTTTGCGGGGTCTAGTGCCTATTATTTACGTTATATGGATCCCCACAATTCAGACGTTTATTTTTCAAAAGAAGCCAATGCCTATTGGGAAAATGTAGATTTATATATTGGAGGTGCAGAGCATGCCACGGGGCATCTTATCTATGCTCGTTTTTGGAATAAATTTCTCTTTGATATGGGTTTGGTTTGCCAAGCAGAACCGTTTAAGAAATTAATCAATCAAGGTATGATCCAAGGTCGTTCTAGTTTTGTATATCGATTAAATCCCAGCAAATATATCGATTATCTCTCTCAACATCCCCAATATGCAGGTTTACCATCCGTGGGAAGGGAAAACGAAGAAGCCTTAAAAAAGACTTTAATATATGTA
>JAVVPL010000030.1:6353-11641 GCA_036655775.1 Bacteroidales bacterium
CATAGAAGGGCGGGCCGCATTTACCGATGCAGTGCATGTAGATATTCATTTGGTGGAAAATGATATTTTAAATACCGAAGGTTTTAAAAATTGGATGCCCGATTTGGCACAAGCGCAATTTATTTGTGAGGAAAACCACACGTATATTTGTGGATGGGAGATAGAAAAAATGTCGAAATCGATGTATAATGTACAAAATCCAGATGAATTGGTTCAACAATATGGTGCCGATACTTTGCGAATGTACGAAATGTTTTTAGGCCCATTGGAACAATCGAAACCTTGGGATACACAAGGTATAGAAGGAGTGTATCGTTTTTTACGCAAGTTTTGGCGATTGTTTCACACCGAGCAATGGGAGTGGAACCTAGTTCAAACGGAACCTACAGCTGCAGAATACAAATGTCTACATAAATCAATCAAAAAAATCAAAGAAGATACGGAACGTTTTTCTTTCAATACCGCGGTGAGTGCTTTTATGATTTGCGTGAATGAATTAGGCGACTTAAAATGCAATAAACAAGCTATTTTGGAACCTCTCGTAATTTTATTATCGCCTTATGCGCCACATATTAGTGAGGAAATATGGGCTTTATTGGGTCATACAGAGAGTATTAGTTTCGCTTCACTACCCCAATTTGAAGAAAAGTATGTGGTAGAAAATAGTTTTACCTATCCCATATCTTTTAATGGGAAAACTCGATTTATGTTGAGCCTGCCTTTAAATATTTCTAAAGAAGAAATAGAGAAACAAGTATTAGCCTCTTCGGATGCCCAAAAATGGATAGGAGAAGGGGGTGTAAAAAAAGTAATTGTCGTACCTGGTAAAATTGTAAATATTGTAGTATAAAGATGCGATACGCCTAGTATTTATAGCTAAGAAATAGGTCGAATATTATCGCATCACAATTTGCAAGATAAAATCCAAGATAAGGGCCAAGATAAAAAAGCCTGAAAATGTTTTGTTATATATATATGCCGTAGCTGAAAAATAAGGTACCCAAGCCTTATGCGCATCGGTTTCAGCATTTTGACAAGGATGCCAAAACACTTTTACTGCATGCCAAAATGCAGGAATGGCGAATAAGACAAGAACGATACTCCATGAAATATAGCCAAATAAAAACAATATAAAGCAAAGTACATATTGAGCTACCCAAAAACCGATTGAGGCATGGCGAGCAATGCGTTCACCAAAGAGCACGGGTAGGGTATAGGCTTGTTTGACTTGATCGCGTTTTATTTTATCAATATGGCTACTAAACAGAACATTAATAGGCCCTAAAGCATAAATGATCGCAATTAAAAAAACTTCCGAATTTAAAATAGGTAGAACGCCTCCAGAACAAGCAAAATAACTCCCACACACCATCAAGGGACCCCATACAAATAAAGCAATAGGTTCTCCTAAGCCTATGTATTTTAAAGGCCAAGTGTAAAGTAAAATACATAAAGCCGCGGTTAAGGCCATATATAAAGTACGTATATCGGTGCGTAAAATTAGAATTGAAATACAAATAAGTGCCACAAGACCTGAAAAAAGTAAGTATTTACTCCATTGTTTTAAAGTAATATATCCATTTTCCAACACTTGCATGCCATATTGAGGTCGAAAATCACGGGTTTGATCTTTTTTTTGCGGATGATCAATAAATTCATCAATTAAATTCATACAAGCATGTGCAAATATAAGGCCTAGTAAGCATAGTAAAAAATCGAGTACATTGAAAGCGCCATTTTTATAGGCTAAAAAACCGCCCAAAATTACTGTGGAAGCCGTCATCAAAAGTATGGGAGCGCGTATAATAGTTAAATATTTAGAAACAATATCTAAGGTATTCCACTTTTCTTTGGTTTCTATATCGTGAATATTGAGGAAGGCATTGCGCCACAATTTAAAATTTGACATGGCTGATTTACTTAAGGGGCAAATTTGTAATTAGGGAGGCAAATGTACGGATTTTTTTTGAATAAGTGAATGTAAAATATATAGAATTAAATGGGCTAAAATCAAAACATATACTTAAAACATCAAAAAAATAGAGTTTAATATGTAAATAAATTACTATCTTTGTGAGTGCTTATAAAATGTATACTGATTCAATGTGCTTTATTATATAAGGTATAATACATATAGTAGAAGAGATATAAATATAATTGGATGTATGGAGCTCCGTCCATAACATAAATAAGAGTTCTTCATTAAAATTTTATACAATTATGGAAAACATGAAAAAGTATTTTGCTGAAATGTTAGGTACAATGGTACTAGTGTTAATGGGTTGCGGAAGTGCTGTATTTACAGGCATAGATGTAACCAATGTAGCTTCGGTATTGACCGTTGCTTTTGCTTTTGGACTTTCAGTCGTTGCCATGGCTTATACTATTGGCAATATTTCAGGTTGTCACATCAACCCTGCCATTACTTTGGGAATGTGGATTACAAAACGAATTTCAACCAAAGACGCAAGTTTTTATATGATTTTTCAAGTAATTGGTGCCATTTTAGGTTCAGCTATTATCTATGTAATTGTGAATAGTGCTCCTCAATTAGCGCTCACTACGAGCACGGGTGCCAATGGGTATGCCGAGGGTTTAATGATGCCCGCTCTTATTTCTGAAATCGTATTTACATTTATCTTTGTTTGGGTAGTATTAGCTAGTACGTACAACGAAAAACAATCGGCTTTTGCAGGTTTGGCTATAGGTTTAACTTTAGTATTAGTACATATTGTTTGTATCCCAATTACAGGTACTTCGGTGAACCCTGCACGTAGTATAGGACCCGCCTTATTCCAAGGTGGTACCGCCTTATCGCAACTTTGGTTATTTATTGTGGCCCCTTTTATAGGCGCACTTTTGGCTGGGGGTGTTTGGAGAATGCTTAAAGCAGGAAAAAAAGCAGGAAAAAAAGCCTAAATATTTTAATTGACTTTTTCCTTGATACATTCCTTCAATTTTATTACTTTTGCAACAGAAAACTCAAAATACACGCTTATATGAGACCTAATTTTAAAAATGTGGACTTTGCAACGCCTACGCATAAAGGTAGTATGCCTCAAAGTTCCAGTAAGTTCATGACTTCAGAACAAATCGAAGTCAAACCCGCTTACTCCCAAGAAGATTTAAATGGGATGGAGCACCTTAATTATGCCGCAGGGCTGGCCCCTTTTTTACGAGGCCCTTATTCAACCATGTATGTACAACGTCCTTGGACCGTTCGTCAATATGCAGGTTTTTCCACAGCTGAAGAATCCAATGCTTTTTATCGTCGTAATTTAGCCGCTGGACAAAAAGGACTTTCTATTGCTTTTGACTTAGCCACGCATAGAGGCTACGACTCCGATCACGAAAGGGTAGTGGGAGATGTTGGAAAAGCAGGAGTTGCCGTAGATTCTATTTTAGATATGCGTATTCTCTTTGACCAAATTCCATTGGATAAAATGTCCGTTTCAATGACTATGAACGGAGCTGTTTTACCCGTTTTGGCATTTTACATTATTGCTGCCGAAGAACAAGGGGTTCCAATGGACAAATTGAGTGGAACCATTCAAAATGATATTTTAAAAGAATTTATGGTGCGCAACACCTATATTTATCCACCACTTCCATCTATGAAAATTATTGCGGATATTTTTGAGTTTACCTCTAAAAATATGCCTAAATTTAATTCAATTAGTATTTCAGGTTATCATATTCAAGAAGCAGGTGCTACGGCAGATATTGAATTGGCCTACACTTTAGCCGATGGTTTAGAATACTTACGTGCTGGGGTGAATGCGGGTATGAATATTGATGATTTTGCTCCTCGTTTATCGTTTTTCTGGGGTATAGGGATGAACCATTTTATGGAGATTGCCAAAATGCGTGCAGGTCGTATGCTTTGGGCTAAAATTGTAAAACAATTCAATCCTAAAAATCCAAAATCCTTAGCACTTCGTACACACTCACAAACATCGGGTTGGTCCTTGACCGAACAAGATCCTTTCAATAATGTAACGCGTACTTGTATTGAAGCAATGGGTGCAGCTTTGGGACATACCCAATCCTTACACACTAATGCGTTGGATGAGGCCATTGCTTTACCTACCGATTTTTCGGCTCGTATTGCGCGAAATACGCAGATTTATCTACAAGGTGAAACCAATATTTGTAAGGTAGTGGATCCTTGGGCTGGTTCTTATTATGTAGAAAGTTTAACAAACGAATTAGCTCATAAAGCTTGGGCTTTAATTGAAGAAGTTGAAAAATTGGGTGGTATGGCCAAAGCCATTGAAACAGGTATCCCCAAAATGCGTATAGAAGAAGCCTCCGCTCGTAAACAGGCAAAGATTGACTCTAAAAGCAATACTATTGTGGGTGTCAACAAATATCGTTTGGAAAAAGAAGCTCCATTGGAAACTTTAGAAGTGGACAATACCTTAGTGCGTAATGCTCAATTAGCTCGTTTGGCCAAACTTCGTAGCGAACGTAACGAAGCCGAAGTGCAAGCTGCTTTAGCCAAATTGACCGAATGTGCCAAAACGAACAAAGGCAATTTATTGGAATTTGCCATTGATGCCGCTCGTAAACGTGCTTCTTTGGGTGAAATTTCCTTTGCTCTAGAAAAAGAATTTGGTCGTTATAAAGCAATAATTAGAACTATATCAGGCGTGTATTCATCAGAAACTAAAAATAACGAAAGCTTCCAAAAGGCAGCTAGAATGACCGATGCTTTTGCAGCAAAAGAAGGTCGTCGTCCTCGTATTATGATTGCTAAAATGGGTCAAGACGGTCATGACCGTGGTGCTAAAGTAGTTGCTACAGGCTATGCGGATCTTGGTTTTGACGTGGATATGGGACCTTTGTTCCAAACTCCTGCCGAAGCTGCCAAACAAGCCGTTGAAAACGATGTACATATTGTAGGAGTATCTTCTTTAGCTGCTGGACATAAAACACTCGTACCTCAAATTATTGCCGAGCTCAAAAAATTAGGGCGCGAAGATATTTTAGTGATTGTGGGAGGGGTAATTCCTGCACAAGATTACGACTTTTTATACAAAGCGGGCGCTGTTGCCGTATTTGGTCCTGGCACCGTTATTTCTGAAGCCGCTATTCGGATGTTGGAAATTATGGGTGTAGAAGATAAATAACATAAATTTCAATAAGTGACCGCAGTTTAGATATTCCATTGTATTTCTTGTACATATAATTATCTAAACTGCGGCCCTTATATTTGAAAGTATCGATATAATAAACTTAAAATTAATACCTTATGAAACGAATATAAGCGAGCAACTCTTCTTCGT
>JAVVPL010000030.1:11741-19085 GCA_036655775.1 Bacteroidales bacterium
TACCTTATATGAGATACATAAGACCTTAAACTTAAAATTAATACCTTATGAAACGAATATAAGCGAGCAACTCTTCTTCGTCAAGGAACGCTACCTTATATGAGATACATAAGACCTTAAACTTAAAATTAATACCTTATGAAACGTCAACTTCTTCTTATCAGTAATTCAACCAATGCGGGAGAACCTTATTTAGATTGGTGCAAAGCAATGATCGCTCAGTTTTTAAATGAACGTAAAGTGAAAAAAGTACTTTTTGTTCCTTATGCTGGGGTTACTATTAATTATGTAGATTATACAGCTAAAGTAGCGGGTATTTTTGCAAGTTTTGGTGTTGAAGTGGTTTCGATTCATACCCAAACAGATCCTGTGAAAGCCGTTAAAGAAGCTAGCTGTGTGGTAGTAGGTGGTGGAAATACCTTTCATTTGGTACATGAACTACATCGTTTACAGATCCTACCTATTTTACGTGAACGAATTTTAGAAGGCATGCCTTATATGGGTTGGAGTGCGGGTTCCAATGTGGCCTGTCCAAGTATGAAAACAACGAATGATATGCCTATTATTGAACCTGCTAGTTTTGATTGTTTAAATGTAATTCCTTTTCAAATCAATCCACACTATCTAGATGCCAATCCAGCGGGTCACGGAGGCGAAACAAGAGAAGATAGAATCAAAGAATTTATGGTTGTCAATCCTAATATCTATACGGCTGGCTTACGTGAAGCTACAGCTTTGTTGGTGATCGACGATAGCATACAATTGATAGGACGAAGCAAACCCATGCGTGTTTTCAAGCAAGGACAAGCAACTCAAGAATTTGAAATTGGATCGGATATCCAATTTTTACTAAACTCATAAAAGCAAATTCTGAGCACTCTCTTTATTCCCTATATTTTTTTTAATTAAAGTTCTTAAAACGTATAAACGGTATGCAATACAAAATTGGAGATAAAGTAAAATTTCTCGATCAAAAAGGGGGAGGAACAGTCTGTAAAATTATAAATAGTACCACTGTACATGTGATGATAGAGGATGGTTTTGAAATACCTTGTCTCATACATGATATTATTAAAGTGGAAGTTCCTAAAACGTATGCTGAAAAAATTTTCAACCAAGGACCCTCTGTCAATGAAGTTCCTTTTGAAAGTAAAAAACTTTCAGCAACAAATTCTCTAGTCGAAGAAGATTTAAATATGGTAGATGAGTCCGAGAATGCGGAGAATACAGAATACGATCGCATTTCTCCCTTGCATAAAGGGCATGTCAAAGCTCCCCAAGTGGAAGGTGTTTATCTTGCGTATGTTCCTCACGATCAACAGTGGCTACTAACAGGTCTTATTGACATTTATTTGATCAATTATACCCCGTATGAAATTTTGTATACGTATGCTGTTAAAGGCAATGATTTATTGTATGGGGTTGACTTTGGAAATATTCCTGCACAATCCAAAATTTTAGTACAGACCATTGAAAGAGATGAATTTAATCAATGGGAGCAAGGTATCATACAGATCTTATTTCATATAGAAGAGCGCAAAACTTGCATACAACCTATTAGTAGTGAATATCGGGTGCGCGCAAATAAATATATGCAAACCGAAAGTTATATTTACCCCGTTTTTCTCAGAGAAAAAGCACTTTTATTAAGTATTTGTAAGCTTAGCGAACACGAACAAAATACGAGTGTTACACATTTGTCTGAAAAAGAAGACTTTACATTTAAATCATCCATAGCTAAATCGGAAAAAGAAAATTCGCCAATAGTTAAACATTTAGTTTCTAAAGATTTGGCAGAAGTAGATTTGCATATAGGTGAACTGGTAGATGATTACTATCTTTTAAGTCCTAAAGAAATGTTGGATATTCAACTGAGTTATTTTACTAAATGTTTAGAAGATGCCATAATGCACAAAATTCATAAAGTTATCTTTATACATGGTGTGGGAAGTGGTACACTTAAACGTGAATTACAATTAATTCTCAAAAATTACGACGATATTCATTGTTTTGATGCTTCGATGGCTAAATATGGCGTGGGTGCGATAGAAGTATTTATAGGAAATAAAAACTAAGCCTAAAGCATAATTGCCGAAAGGTCGAAAGCTAAATATGGCGTACTTGCGATAGAAGTTTGCAATAGATAATATAAATTATAATTTATATTATGTTAAATAGAATTTTCGGAAAGAAAGATGGAGGATTTCCCATTACTTTTGAGATAAATTGACCTGCCACTTCTCTGGCAGAATAAATTATTATTAAATTCTAAATTTTCTATTTATTTACTATTATATTTGCTGAGTATGATTTCTAATTCTCTACTTATTTTACTACTTAATTTAATTTGCTAAATATGATTGCTGTATGCTAAGTATGCTGTTTGCTAAGTATGCTTGCTTGTTACAGAGACTAAAAAAGAGAAGTGATAGATTAACTACCACTTCTCTGACAACATTAATTTACTATTAATTTACTATTAATTTCTAATTCTCTTACTTGTTTACTCTTAAATATACTTATACTTCTTTACTATTAATTTTATTTCCTACTCTACTTCTTTCCAATTCTAATTTTTTTATTCTTTTATTGTGAATTTAACTGAATTGGAAATGATATTGCATTGTATTGCATTGCATTGTATTGCATTGCATTGTATTGCATTCAATATTTTATATGTTCAATATTTTTATTTATGAATTTTATCCTAAAATAACGAAAACTTAGCTCCTAATTTAAACCAAATACCCACTTGTTCAATATTTCCTAAATCAAAATAACGTACATTAAAAAGATTGTTAGCCATTGCATAAATTTCATAATGAGGACGTCGCCACGAAATTTTGAGATCACACAAAAAGTAAGGTTTATACGACATTTCTTTTTTTGTGACAAAATCTAAATACGTACCTGCTCTATCATTGACATTAAATTGCCAACTTGCAGCTAAGGAATTCCATATTTTATGTTGTACAGTCAATTTGAGTTGACTACGCAAATAATCCGTAGCGTAGAGTGATAAATAGTCTGATGATGCTTGATTTACATTGATATAGGTATAATCCAAGGATACCATTTTTATAAATAAATTAGGTCGGTATGTAATATTTAGGTCGGTTCCTAACATTTGCACCTTAGATAAATTTTCACTATGCCATTTTTCTTCTCCACTGAGTCGTACCCAGTCTATAATTTGAAACCCATATCTATAAAATACTCCCAATCGTCCACTCCAAGCATTTTTATTGACTACAGTGGCTAATTCGGCAACTAGGGCTTCTTCAGGTTTCAAATTTTTATTACCTTGTTGCGTGGCACTACTATAATACAAGTCGGTAAAAGTCGGAAGACGGTATGTGTGCTGTACTAGAGCATCAATTTGTAATTCGGACAGTACTTGATAAGAAGCGTTGAGGCCTGCATACCAACGAAGTTTTGTACTTGTTTCTTTGGCTGCTTTGATTCCCGCATTCACTTTCCATGCCTTATTTTTACTAATCCACGCATGCTGTAAAAAGAAATTAGAGTGAAAACGTTCCGCCTCTTTGGTAAAATAGGCATTTGGATAAAAAGGAACATGTAGCGTTTTGCCCATATCGATACCCAAATTATTACTAAAAATATGTTCATACCTAAGGTCGACACCTAATCGGGTCTCCCCTGCCAACCATTGGTAGGAAAGCGTTACTAAGCCCCCTCCTACATCTGTTTTATGATAATTAGCGCCCGTATACCAAGCGGGAGCCTCATGCCTAAAGAGTGCAAATCGGTCGTGATGTTGACGATAATAGAGCTCGGCATTTATTTTGAATTTCTGAATTTGTTTGCTATAGGCTAAACTCCCTAAAAATACTTTTGTTGATTCATATTGTTCTCTATATTTAAGAGAATAAAAGCTATTGGCCCCAAAATCTTTTTGTTGATATCCTCCTTGTAGAAAAAAATTGCCTACTCTTTTAGGATCGGTATAACTAATTTGAAGAAAGCCTTGTGGAATGCTAAAATCGGTATTTGAAGCATAGCCGTCACTTTTAGTGTAGGCGGCACTGAGTCCAAAATTCCATTTTTTGTATTTGTAATTTCCCGAAAGTTCACCCTGTATATACCCATACATTCCACCACTGAGCCCTGCTTTGAATTGTGTTTTAGCTTGGGCATTCGTAACAATGTTGATGGCAGCGGTAAATGGAGAGGCCCCATATTGCCAAGATGAAATACCTTGGAGAATTTCAATCCGTTCAATATCCGAAAAATTTACAGGCAGATTTAAGGAATTGTGACCCGTTTGCGGGTCTGAAAAATTTACGCCATTGAGAAGAATGACGGTTTGATCGAAGGTGCCACCACGAATACTGAGGTCGGCTTGTACATTTTCGCTACCACGGCTTCGGAGATCGATGCCTTGCACATAGCGGAGCAGGTCTTGGAGGTTTTGGACGCCCGCCTGCTCAATGTCTTTTTTTTGAATTGTAGCTACTACTTCCACCCCTAAATTCAAAGGAATTAGGTTCGGTGCCGTAACTACCACTCCCTCTATTTCAATTGCCGCAGAATCTTTCGATAAGGAATCGGAAGTCATGCTTTGTGCTAAAATAGGTTGAGTTTTCAAAGTTAACAATGAACAAGACAAGCCCATCACCCCAATTTTGACCACTTTGTTTAAACTATTGAACACGGCATAGGATGCCCCTGTCCATTGTCTAAAACAAATTGTTTTGGATGATTTGTGTGTTTGTTTCATGTGTAAAATTTATTTATTTAAGGTTGCAAAAGTAGTATAGAAAATAGGATTTTGCAAATTTAAACTATATAAAATTGCATTAGGTAGATTGATGACATCCGAAAGATCAAATGGATGTTTACTTTTATATTCCATACTTGACTTGATTTTCAATGTTGAAGCAGTTATTTCAACGGCTAAATTTTCTATCCCTGCTGACAATAATGCTTCACTTGGCATCCCTAATTTATAAATATGCCCTTTTGGTAATCTTCCTTCTATTTGCCACAAAAGCTCCTTGTTAAACCGCTCGTTTATATTCATCAGCATTGCCTTATAATTTTAATTTAGATTGATTAAGAATGAGAGGAACTGGATTTTTTTTAAGTGAGGGTGTGGCAATTTGAGTGTTTAGTAGGGACACTGAGTAGTTGTCATTATAGGAAAGTTTCCTATAATTGGAAGTTCACAGATCTATTCTGCTGGTTTAAAATTTTGGAGTATTAAGGTTTTTTACAATTTTTTTACAGATAAAATAAAAAGAGAATACTTCTTTGTGAAAAGAATTAAAAGAAATTCATTGACTATTGTTTTTAAATAGCTTACATTTGTATATCCAATTGTATTTTGCGTTTGTATATTTAATATTTTGTATATCATGAGTTTCCTTCATCACCAAATTATCACAGGTCCTATTAAAAGCCGCCGATTAGGCTCTTCTTTGGGCGTTAACATTCTACCCTCAAATCATAAAATTTGCAATTATAATTGCATCTATTGTGAATGTGGTTGGGCGCCAGCACAAGAAAACGTACAATCTATGCCTAAGCGCGAACAAGTGGCCAAAGCCCTAGAGAAAGCTTTAAAAAATGCCAAACTCAATCATACGCATATTGACTCCATTACTTTTTCTGGAAATGGAGAATCGACGATACACCCTGAATTTGCAGAGATCCTAAATGATACTCTTCGTATACGTAATCAATATTTACCAGATACTAAAATTACCATAATTTCTAATGCCACTAAAATTGGTGATAAAAAAGTCGCAGAAGCTTTACATAAAGCCGATATTTTAATGTTGAAATTAGATGCTGGAACTGCCGAATTACATCACCGTATAAACAAATGCAAAGATGGTTTGACTTTTGAACAGTTGGTAGAAAATTTAAAAAATTTCCCCTATCCTTTTATTTTACAAACTTTATTTTTTAGAGGATATGACGAAATTGCGCCTGCTTCTTATCAGCAAAATGCAACTAGCACCTCGATGCGTGTGGATAATACCTACGGAGAAGCTTTTGATAAATGGTTGCAAATTGTTAAAGAAATTAAGCCTTTGAGCGTAATGGTATATGGTTTGGATAGAGAGACCCCTGCCAAGCGATTAGAAAAACTCTCCCAAGAAGAATTGGAAAATATCGTTTTTAAAATTAATCAAATAGGCGTTGAAGCCAAAGCGTATTATTAGAAAATGTACATAGAAGAGTACGATCAAGAAGTCTATATTCAATTTGCTAAAGCCGTAAAAGGATCCCGAGATGCTTTCCGTTGGCTTATTGAGCAAAAAGTGCCTGAATGGGCTGCTTTCTCCAATGCGATTAGAGGGGATGAGAGCGCTACCCATTGGCTTTTACGTAGAGGATTTCCCGAATTAGGCGTTTTGGCAAATGCCATAGACGATGAACCCAAAGCTATGCGATGGATTAACGAATATCCAGATCCTTTTTTATATCATTTTTGTCAAGCTACCAAAAAAGATGAGGTTTCAAAAACATGGCTTAAGGAAAATAATTGTTTAATCTTTCTTATGTTAGCCGAAAAAATAAGAGAAACGATGCTTGTACGTATCAAAGAGGAAACTTTTTGGTATAGAATTAATTTCTAATTTCTAGTTTCTAATTTCTAGTTTCTAGTTTCTAGTTTCTACTTTCTAGTTTCTACTTTCTACTTTCTACTTTCTACTTTCTACTTTCTAGTTTATAGTTTCTACTCTCTACTCTCTACTCTCTACTCTCTACTCTCTACTCTCTACTCTCTACTCTCCTATTTTCTACTCTCTATTTTTTAGTTTCACCTTTGGTAAATAATAATTGACAAAGAAGCATGGATATAATGCAAAGTGCACTACTCGATAGAATTAACCAAAGTGTTTGTAAAATATTGCTAAAAGAGAAAATTTCCAAAAAGAATAAAATGGTATAAAATACCAAAATTAATATACTTGTTTGCAACATAAAATTACCCCACCCCATACGACTTGCTTTAGGTGTACCTACGGGGGCGGTATCGTAGATAGAGGCATTTTGATTGTATATATATATACGTAAAAAAGCCATAAAAGTGGCTGCCGCAGCTTGCAAGCCCAACATTCCTGTAAAAATATCGACACTTAATCCACTGAAAAAAGCAAGCAATAACAATAGCCAATTGGGGGTTTGATGGGGTAACAGTAAAATAAATAAGATATAAATATACAATTGCATTCCATAAGGCAATTGCACATAATTTAATATTATAATTTGCAATAACCATAAAAAAATAAAACGCCCGATATTTTTCAGAACCAAAGAATTCATACTTGCTATTTTTTTTATTTACTGTTCTGGGCTTGGTTTGGGTAA
>JAVVPL010000031.1:0-18802 GCA_036655775.1 Bacteroidales bacterium
CTCCAATTCTTGAAACAAACTCATATTTTCCATATATATTGTTTTTCGGTTCTTTTTTTTAATTTTATTCCCTCTAAAATTGCATTTACTATTACCATCAATCTTTTTGTATCCACTCTATCTTAAATCCTTGTTTTTCCATCCGTCTAAACCAAGTGCATTGTCGTTTGGCAAATTGACAAATTGCGGTCTGTAAACTTGATACCATACAGGGATACGAAATTTGACCCAACAAGTATTGGGTGATATATTTATATTCCAAACCATAATATACTAAATCGTCGGAAGAAATTCCTGCGTTTAGCAGTGCTTGCACCTCGGCGACCATGCCTTGTTCTAATCGTTGATGCAATCGGAGAGCGATGCGTTCGCGTAAGACTTCACGAGATACTTGCAAGCCATAAATTTTATAGGGAGGAATGGAACGAGGGACGGGGGCATGTTCTTGCGTATATAGGGCTATTTCTATGGCCCGTAAACAACGTTCGGGGTCGGTAGTGTCGGAAGTATTGTGCAAAGGGCGTAAAGCGGCTAATTGCGCGATTAGTTCTGTTAAAGGGGCTTGTGCATATTTTTTGCGTAAGGCTTCATTGGGGGGCACTTCTTGCAAATAGTAAGGCGAGAGAGCGGCTTCGATATAAAGGCCCGTGCCTCCGCACAAAATAGGCAATTTTCCTCTTTCTAAAATTTGGGCAAGGGCTTGGTCGAAATCTTGCTGAAAACGAAAAACATTGTAGCGTTTGCCCGCAGCAAGGATATCAATTAAATGATAGGGTATGGAAACGCCCTCTAAAGTATATTCTTGTAAATCTTTTCCCGTACCTATATCCATCCCTTTGTACACTTGACGGGAATCGGCACTGATAATTTCTCCCTGGTGTTCCAAGGCCCATTGGGTCGCAAAATGCGTTTTTCCACAAGCGGTGGGACCCAAAATCACAATCATCTATTTGAATATTTAAACTTGCTCCATAGCCGCTTTGACAAAGGCAACAAAGATGGCTTGTGGTTTTTCAACGGTACTTTTGTATTCGGGATGAAATTGAACACCTAAAAAGAAAGGATGATGATCGATTTCAACGGCTTCAACTAAACCTTGTTCGGGATTGATACCCGTGGCGTGCATGCCTTTTTTTTCAAATTCTTTGAGATACGCATTGTTAAATTCATAGCGATGACGATGCCGTTCGGAAATTTGTTTTTTCCCATAAATTTTCCCCAACAAACTTCCTGTTTGTATTTCACATTTATAGGCTCCCAAACGCATGGTTCCACCTAAGTTGGCAATCTTTTTTTGATCTTCCATCAAACTGATTACGGGATATGAGGTTAAAGGATCCATTTCATAGGAATGAGCATCTGCATGTTTGAGTACATTACGTGCATATTCTACTACGGCACATTGCATGCCTAAACAAATTCCCAAAAAGGGTGTTTTACTTTCACGTGCATAACGGATGGCAGAAATTTTACCTTCAATTCCTCGTTTACCAAATCCAGGAGCCACTAAAATGCCTTGACATCCTTTGAAAATTTCAGCGGCATTTTCATCGGTAATGGTTTCGGAATGGATCATTTTTACTTTTACTTTACAAAAGTTTTCGGCCCCTGCATGTAAAAAAGATTCTAATATGGATTTATAGGCATCTTTAAGTTCTACATATTTGCCTACTAAGGCTATTTGTACTTCTTTTTTGGGTTTATCCAAACGAGATAAAAAAGCTTTCCATGAAGTTAAATCCGATTTTCGATCGGGCATATTCAACAACTGCAACACTTGTTTGTCTAAACCTTCTTTTTGCATCAATATGGGCACTTCATAAATGCTTTTTGCATCTACCGACTCCATCACACATTCGGGTTTTACATTACAAAAAAGAGCCACTTTGTTCCGAATAGAGCTATTTAAAGGATGTTCGGTGCGACAAACAATAATATCGGGTTGAACCCCTTGTTCCAACATTGTTTTTACGGAATGTTGCGTGGGTTTTGTTTTTAATTCTCCTGCCGCAGCTAAATAAGGGATGTAGGTTAAATGAATTGAAATGGCATCATTGCTCATTTCCCAAAGCATTTGACGAACGGCTTCAATGTAAGGCAAGGATTCGATATCGCCTACGGTACCTCCTATTTCGGTAATTACAAAATCGTATTTTTTGGTTTGCGCCAATAGTTTGACTCGGCTTTTGATTTCATCTGTGATATGTGGAATGACCTGTACCGTTGCTCCTAAATAATCGCCTCGTCTTTCTTTTTCAATCACGGCTTGATAAATACGTCCTGTGGTCACATTGTTGGCTTGTGAGGTGGGTGCATTGGTAAAACGTTCGTAATGACCCAAATCCAAATCGGTTTCTGCGCCATCTTCGGTAACATAACATTCTCCGTGTTCGTATGGATTGAGAGTACCTGGATCAATGTTGATATACGGATCCAGTTTCTGAATGGTTGCTTTATATCCTTTAGCTAATAATAATTTTGCAAGAGATGCCGAGATAATACCCTTACCTAAGGATGATGCCACCCCTCCTGTTACGAATATAAATTTTGTTTTTGCCATTTTATCTTAAAATTAAAGTGACAAAAGTACGGAAAATTTTCCGAAACTACATGAAGTTTTGAAAAAATGGACTAAATTTAAATTTAAATTCTTGTAAAAATAGTTCTTTTTTAGCGTATCACGGCCCCATTATAGGCGGTAGTCAAAGCAGGTTCTACAAAAATAAGTTTGCCCGTAGCATCTTGGGTCATCAACACCATTCCTTGAGATTCAATACCTTTGAGTTCCTTGGGCGCCAAATTGATCAACATACATACTTTGCGACCAATTAAATCTTTTGCTTGATAATGTTCGGCAATACCACTTACCACGGTACGAATATCAATGCCTGTATCTACCTTCAATTTCATCAATTTTTTGGTTTTTGCTACTTTTTCAGCTTCCAAAATGGTGGCCACACGAATATCCATTTGGGTAAATTCTTCTAAAGATACACTTTCTTTGGCGGGATCGAGTTCGACTTTTGCATTGGCTTTATTAAATTCTTTGGAGGCTTGCAATTTGGCAATTTGATTTTCAACCTGCGCATCTTCTATTTTTTCAAACAAGAAGTCGGGGGTGCCTATTTGGTGTGACACTTCCAATAGGTCGAGTTCGGAGGCTCGACTCCAAGGCATTTTTTCTATCTGCAACATGTTCCGTAACTTCTCGGCCGTAAAAGGCAGAAAGGGTTCGCAAACAATAGCTAAATGAGCACAAATCTGTAAGGAGAGGTTCAAAATGGTTTGTACGCGAAGGGGATCGGTTTTATAGATTTTCCAAGGTTCGGTTTCGGTGAGATATTTATTGCCTAAACGAGCCAAATTCATACATTCTCCTAAAGCTTCCCGAAAACGATAGCGTTCAATACTGTCTGCAATTTTGTTGGGGAAAAGGCCCATTTCTCTACGTGTTTCTTGGTCTAAGTCGGTATAATTTGCGGGCTCGACTTTGGGTACTATACCTTCAAAATATTTTTGGGTCAACACTAACGTACGATTGACAAAATTACCAAAAACAGCTAACAGTTCGTTGTTGTTTCGTGCTTGAAAATCTTTCCACGTAAAATCATTATCTTTGGTTTCGGGCGCATTGGCTGTGAGAACATAGCGCAATACGTCTTGTTTGCCTGGAAAATCAAGCAAATATTCATGCAACCACACCGCCCAATTGCGCGAGGTGGATATTTTGTCGTTTTCTAAATTTAAAAATTCATTGGCAGGTACGTTTTCGGGTAAAATATACGAACCTTCGGCCTTGAGCATGGCGGGGAAAATAATACAGTGAAAAACAATATTGTCTTTGCCTATGAAATGGACCATTTTTGTATCGGGTGATTTCCAATATTTTTCCCAATCGGGGGTACATTCTTTGGTAGCTGATATATATCCTAAGGGTGCATCAAACCACACATACAACACTTTATCATCTGCACCTTCTATAGGAACTTTAACTCCCCAATCTAAATCACGGGTTACGGCTCTAGCTTGTAAACCCCCATCAATCCACGACTTACACTGTCCATAAACATTGGTTTTCCAATCTTCTTTGTGATCGACCAAAATCCATTGACGTAAAAAATCTTCGTATTGTTCCAAGGGAAGATACCAATGTTTGGTTGCTTTCATTACGGGTACATTGCCACTGATCGCCGATTTGGGATTAATTAAATCGGTCGCATTTAAACTGGATCCGCATTTTTCACATTGATCGCCATAAGCCCCTTCGCTATTGCAATGAGGACAAGTGCCTGTGATATATCGATCGGCAAGAAATTGTTTGTTTTCTTCATCATAATATTGCTCGGTGGTTTTTTCGATAAAACAACCTTTATCGTAGAGAGTACGGAAAAAATCAGAAGCTGTTTGATGATGGATAGCACTCGAGGTTCTGGAATAAATATCAAAACTAATGCCTAAGTCTATAAACGATTGTTTGATGATGGTATGATATTTGTTGACAAGTTCCTGTGGACTAATGCCTTGTTGGCGAGCTTTGATAGTGATGGGAACTCCATGTTCATCGGATCCTCCAATCAAAAGTACATCTTCGCCCTTGCTACGTAAATAGCGCGCATAGATATCAGCGGGAATATAAACCCCCGCTAAATGCCCAATATGGATGGGTCCATTGGCGTAAGGTAGCGCGGTTGTAAGTAAGTAACGTTTTGGGTTTTTAACTTTAGATTGTTGATTATTCATTTTCAATGCGTTTAATTCGTGACAAAATTTGGGATAATTTTGCAAAAGTAATTATTATGCCGCAAAAAGACAATGTTTAGCGTTATTTTTTGTGGAAGTAATTGTGTAAAATTTTCGACCAAACGTTTTTTGTTGGACGCAGAGGAACTGTGCCACACAAAAAATAAAAGATAATTAAAAAATAGAATTATGGCTAATTTAAAATTTCTATTAATTCCTTTACTCTCTTTGTCGGGAGTGGGGTTTTTGACCGATTTACCTTGGTATAAGGTGGAGCATGATAAAGTGGTAAACAACAAAGAAGAGGTTTGCTTTGTTGAAAATTTGGTTTGCAGAGCGGATTCTCTCAAATATGAACAAATTGATGAAATTTTACATAAAGCCTTTGATGCGGGTCGATTTAATGGACAGGTATTGTATGCTGAAGATGGCAAAATTCTCTACAATAAATCGTTTGGATACGAAAATTTGAAAACTAAAAAAGAGCTGACCAATGCTTCGGTATTTCAACTAGCATCTACCTCTAAACCCTTTACGGCCATTGCTATTTTGAAATTACAAGAAGCGGGCAAACTTCAAATTGATATGCCTGTGATTTTTTATTTACCCGATTTTCCTTACAAGGAAGTGAGTGTAAAAAACTTGTTGCAACATCGATCGGGTCTGCCTAATTATATTAATATTGCCGATGCCCATTGGCCCAAAAGCATACCGTTGACGAATCAAGATCTTACGCCTTTACTACGCAAATATGTCAAAAATTTGGTGTTTACTCCAGATAGTCGATTTCAATATTCCAATACAAATTATGCCTATTTGGCTACTATTGTAGAAAAAGTGTCAGGCAAAACGTTTGCAAACTATATGCAAGATGAAATTTTTACGCCTTTGGGAATGCAACATTCGTTTATTTATGATGCCTCTACCAAAAATAATCAAGATGCGGTAATTGGCTATGATTGGTCACGTAGAATTGGTTTTTTTGAACGTCCTTGCGACTTTTTAGATGGGGTGGTCGGCGACAAAGGGATTTATTCTACGGCGGAAGATTTGTATTTGTTTGATCAGGCTTTGTATGATTATTCTTTGATTAGCGAAAAGAGTTTGGATGCGGCTTTTACTCCTGCGGTGCCCTTTGACGAAAAACACTCACGCGATTATGGTTTGGGATTTAGAGTCAAAAAAAATACGGATGGACAAAATATTGCGTATCATAATGGCTGGTGGAAAGGGTTTAGAACTTTTTATGTGCACGATTATCAAAACAAAAAAACTTTAATCTGGCTCAACAATCGAAGTGATGTGACCGTGACTCCATATATGAATAGCATTTTGGAAAATTCGGGAGATACCAATGAAGAGAATACGATACAGGGAGATTTCGGATCTAAAGAGTAGTGTGTTTTGTTTAAAATTATTTTCTTATGAAACGAACCAAAAAAATTACTAGTACGTATATCTTTTTTATTGGCCTTTTTGTGGGAGTATTGGCAATGGTAACCCTTGATTTATTGTTTAAAAAAGAAACCGAAAAAGAAAAAAAAGATCAAATTCAACAAAGTCCCTCTACACAAAACGATCCGAAGTTAAAACAAATCTCTTCTTTGAAAACTGTTCAATCTCCTAGCTTGCCTGCGAGGACAACTGCAGAACACAATGAAAAAAATATACATTCCGACAATGTACAAACACAAAGCGACGATTTGCAAACTGAAGTTTGG
The DNA here is from genome assembly GCA_036655775.1 of Bacteroidales bacterium. GTDB lineage: Bacteria > Bacteroidota > Bacteroidia > Bacteroidales > P3 > JAVVPL01. Next base: position 6,462 of record JAVVPL010000031.1, read on the forward strand.
GATCCCGAGGAAATAGTTGATACCGAAATGGCAATTGCACAAGATAAACTCTTGGGTACAAAAAAAATAAAAATTCCTATCTATGAAAACGGAGATAGTGTTAGCACGGTGGAGTTTTTGGTGGAGTTTTGGTCCTCGCCTATCAACTATAAGGGATACAAACGCAACGATACACATCTACTGTTTTTTGGCATCGATATGGATAGTGAATTTAAGCTTGTTTTCATCAATGATTTGCTTTGGCTCGAGAGAAAAAATCAACGTTTTATATTAAAAAAATCGTACGAATTTCAACGTTTTTCTTCTCAAAGAAATAGATCTGCCAAAAATTTAGCTGTTATACTTAATTAATTATTTGCTATCTTTGCGTTATCCAAAAAAAACAAAATGTCAAAAAGTGCTCCTATACGTATTCCCTTTTATAAATATCAGGGTGCAGGTAATGATTTTATTATTATCGATAATCGAAAATCGCTTTATAGTTTTTTAAATACAATGCAGATTGCTCATTTTTGTAATCGACGTTTTGGCATTGGAGCCGATGGCTTGATGTTGTTGGAAAACGATGAAAAACAAGTATTCAATATGCGTTATTTTAATGCAGATGGACTAGAGGGAAGTATGTGTGGAAATGGTGGACGTTGTATTGTAAGTTTGGCTTACCATTTAAAAATATTTAAAAAATCGGTGAGGTTCAATGCCAATGATGGGGTACATGAAGCCGAATTAGTTTCCGAATTTTTTCCACAGAGTTTGGTGCGTTTGCAAATGAAAAATGTGAATACGTATACCAAAAAAGGAAAAGTATTTGTGATTGATACGGGCTCTCCGCACTATGTTTGTTTTGTGGAAGATGTGGAATCGATAGATGTGATTACTTTAGGTCGAAAAATTCGTTTTTCAAAAGATTTTCCAGAGGGAATCAATGTGGATTTTGTACAAATTACAGAGGCAGGTTTACAGGTTCGGACTTACGAAAGAGGGGTGGAAGATGAAACTTTTTCATGTGGCACGGGAGCAACTGCCGCAGCCATTGCTTATTTTGCACTGATGAATGTGGACGAAGGGGCGCAGAGTATAAGCATCACAACAAAAGGAGGTCATTTGCAAATCCATTTGCAAGTGGAGGCCATGGAAAAAAAGAAAATTTTTAAAAATGTCTACCTGGAGGGCTTAACCGCCTTGGTATACAAAGGGGAAGTGGAATTGTAAAATAAAATAAAATGGAAAGTAAAATACACCTTTGTTCGGTAGAACCTACGGATATTGAAACTTTATTTGTGTGGGAAAATGATAGGGAGTTTTGGGATAGTAGTAATACGATCTTGCCTGTGTCGCGACATAGTTTGGAAATTTTGGTGATTTGTAATATGGAATCAACTTTAGCACAAGAAAAACAAGCGCGTTTTATGATAAAGTTGGGGGATACAAAACAACCCAAGCAGTTGGTTAGCGTGGGAATAGTGGATATTTTTGACTATCAAACTCTCCATAAACGAATCAGTTGTGGTATTTTTATTGCACCTGAATTTCAAGGAAAAGGATATGGAAAAACAGCCTTGCAATTGTTGGCACAACACGGAAAAAAACACTTGGGACTGCATCAATTATATTGCGAGGTGCTTGCAAGTAATACCAAAAGTTTAGCCTTGTTCAAAAAGATTGGATTTGTGGAGTGTGGGCGCAAAAAAGATTGGATTTGGCACGATGAAGGATTTTGTGATGTGCTTTGTTTGCAAAAACTTTTGTAATTACCCCCCGTATTAGGTAAATTGAGTAAAAAATAAATTATCGTACGTAAAGGATACGAACAACTAAAAGATAAAAGATACAATGTCGAAAATTGAAAATGTGAGAGTACGCTTTGCTCCTAGTCCTACGGGGCCTTTGCATATTGGGGGGGTACGAACCGCTCTATTTAATTATTTATTTGCCAAAAAACATGGAGGTGCTTTTTTACTACGAATTGAAGATACCGATTCTACACGCTTTGTGGAAGGAGCGGAAGCGTATATTTTGGAAGCTTTTGCATGGTTAGGGATCGCTTTTGACGAAGGGGTGGGTATAGGGGGGCCGTATGGACCCTACAAACAATCGGAAAGAAAGTCTATCTATAAAAAATATGTGGACGAATTGTTGGAAAAAGGCTTAGCATATTATGCTTTTGATACGCCCGAAGAATTGGATGCCATGCGCAAACGTTTAGAGGCAGAAAAATCAAGATCTTTGCAATATGATGCTAGTACGCGTCAAGATATGAAAAATTCATTGACCTTATCGCCCGAAGAGGTAAAGGAAAAAATTGAAAATGGGACGAATTATGTGGTAAGAATGAAAATTGATCCTGGCGAAACACTGGTTGTAAATGATTTAATTCGGGGAAAGGTAGAGGTGCAATCGGATATTTTAGATGATAAAGTTTTATACAAATCCTCCGATGGACTTCCTACCTACCATTTGGCAAATATTGTGGACGATCATTGTATGAAAATTTCACATGTGATTAGAGGGGAGGAATGGTTGCCTTCGGCACCTTTGCACGTGCTGCTGTATCGCTATTTGGGATGGAGTGAGAGTATGCCTGCTTTTGCGCATTTACCTTTGTTGTTGAAACCTGATGGAAATGGAAAATTGAGCAAACGGGATGGGGATCGATTGGGATTTCCTGTGTTTCCTCTACAATGGAAGGATCCTAAAACGGGTGACTTTTCACAAGGATATAGGGAAAATGGCTATTTTCCTGAAGCGGTAGTCAATATGTTGGCCTTTTTGGGATGGAACCCAGGCACTGAACAAGAACTGTTTTCTTTGGAAGAATTGGCTGAGGTATTTTCTTTGGAAAGAGTCAACAAAAGTGGCGCTAAATTTAATTTGGATAAGGCGCTTTGGTATAATCAACAATATTTGCACAAAAAATCAAATGAAGCGATCTTACCTGCATTTAAAAGCATTTTGAAAGAAAAATGGGATACGGGCGTGATGGGTGAGGATGCAAAAAATGAGGCCGCGATTTTGATATCAAACGAAAAAAAATTACTTCAAATTATTGGACTTGTAAAAGAAAGAATGCACTTTACTAAGGAATTTTGGGAGCAAACGTACTTCTTTTTTGTAGCTCCTACTACCTTTGATGAAAAAGTAATTAAAAAACGTTGGTCGGCAGAAACGCCTACGCACTTACAACAAATTGTGGCTTTAATTGCTGAAGAACCAAATATGGATGCCACTGTTTTGGAAAATAAAGTGAATCTGTTTATCGAAAACAACGCGCTCAACATGGGAAAAATAATGAATTGTCTACGCTTGTCGTTGGTGGGCACTTCTATGGGACCTCATCTCTGGGATATCGTTGAAATCATTGGCAAAGAGGAGACTATCAAACGTATTGACTTCGCTTGTAAGACAATTTCCTGCTAAATTATTGGGGTTTTTAGTGTTTTTTGACTACCTTTGTACTTTATTTTTCTAAAACTAAAAACACCAAAATCATGAAAAAAATTTTACGTATACGACTATTGCTAGTTGTAGGGGTTTTGTGTATGGGCGGAATTGCCTTAGCACAGGAATCTCAATTTGTTACTTGGCCAGGTATGACTGTGGGGGGCATGTCCCATAATGGGAATTATTTATTTGCAAATGTGGGGGGATCCTACGAAGAAAATGTGGCCTATCGCTACGATTGGCAAAATGCACAAACTACCGAACTTTTTGTGGAAGGGGAATTGACCTTTGCCATGTGTGCAGGAAACGATGGTAGTGTGGGCGGATCTTACAACCGTAAGGCGGCTATCTTCTTTCCCGAAGAAAACCAATGGTTTGAACTTCCTATTCCAAACATCAAAGAAATTGATTATAGTGGTGTATCGGCAATGAGTGCCAATGGCGACACTTTGACGGGATTCTGGCAAACTGCGGGATGGAATATGGTTCCTATTAAATGGATCCGTACAGCTAGTAAACAATACCAATTGGATACCATGGATTATATTGCAGGAAATAATTCGCACTATCCTACGGGCAATTATTTTATCCGCACGGATGGCATGAGTGCCGATGGCAAAGTGACTACGGGGATGCTCTCTGTGGATGGAACCGAATGGCTTCCTGTGGTTTGGAACCCTACGTATACGCTTCTTTTCAAAGACTCTGCCAATCTTCGTTATGCCGATGCTGAAGTGCTTCCTAGCGCAAATGGACGTTATGTTACAGGGATTATGCATTCCTTGATAGATCCCCAAAATCCAGCTAACATGCTACGCAAACCCTATCGTTACGATTTACAAGAAAACAAAATGGATATCTGTACGTCGATGGAAGATGTAACTTGTTCCGACAATGAAGGAAATACACTTGGATTTATTACCGTGGGAGGAGCTCCCTCGGATCGGATTGCCCACATTTGGAATCCTAGTACAGGTTTGGATATGCTTTTATCGGACTATTTAGTGGATATGTATCAACTTACGGCTTTTAGAGACGAACTCAAACGTACGGGAGTGCCTATGGGTATTACGGGGGATGGAAAAACAATGTGTGCTTTTGGGCAAACGGCCGATGGCAATCTTGTCAGCTGGGTGGTTCGCTTAGGCGCTAAAAAACAATGTCTACGTCCTCAAAATTTTGTGGTCAAAGCGGTCCACAACGAAACTATTGAAATGAAATGGGATGCGCCCTCTGGCGAAGAGGCCAATATTGCGGGCTACAATGTATATTGGGAAACTGTGGCCGATGCGATTCTCTTAAATGACGGAATGGGCTTAATTACTACTACCAACTATACTTGGGACAATCTACCTAAAAATGCTTCTGGACAAATTCCTCCTGCTGAATACAAACTTTCGGTGCAAGCAATCTACAAAAACGAATGTATTTCTGGCAAAGCTAGTGCGAGTGCCTCTATTTACGTAGCGGGCGATTGTAATGCCCCTACGAATTTGAAAGCAGAAATGGATAAAGATGCGGCCTCTAGTGTAAAATTACGTTGGGAAATTCCTACTTTCGATCTACGTTGGGATAATGGAACCAATAATCATTGGGGAATGGCAAATAACGCACAGCCTTTTTTCTTTGGGGTACGCTATACGGCAGAAGATTTAAAAGATTTAGTGGGAAGTAAAATTACGCATCTTACGTTCTATGCCAATGCCAGCGCAGATTTTATAATCAATATTTGGGAAGATTATACTCGTTTTCAATCGGATTCTATCAAAATCAATGATAGCGTTTCTATCGATGGATATCGAGATAGTGTAAAAGTAGTGTTGCGACAAGTGGTGGACAATGTACGTGTGCTAGATTTCAATCGAATTCCTTTAGAAACTTCTTTTGTAATTGAAGCAAATAAAGATTATATTTTTGGCGGATCAGTTCAAGGATATGGGGATAAAGAGGCTCCTGTGGGTCGCGATCAAGCACCTACCCAAAAACCTGGTCAATCGGATTTATTTTCACATTGGAAAGATGCCACTACAGAAGAACCTCTCAATTGGCATTCTTTATATCCTTTTGGCGGAGATTTCTTACGCTTCAACTGGAATTTAGCTTTAACGCTTGAAACGAGTCGTCCAAATGTACTCACGCCCGTGGTTCCAGGTAAACCAAATCCTTGGGATGCTACGCTTGGGAGTTATACGATTTATCGCGATGGGGATTCTATTGGTAAAGCCACCGAAACGCAGTTTTATGATCGTACGTTTAAAGATCAAATTGCCAAAGCATATACTTATTCTGTAAAAGCAAATTATTTGTATGATTGTGTTTCTGCCGCTTCTGAAAATCTTGTTTTCAACCGCACCATTGCTATTGAAAAAGAAGGTGATTTAAGCGGATATATTTATCCAAATCCTGTTTGCAATGGGATATTAAATATCAATTTGAATTATTCTGACTTATGGATTGTGGATGCACAAGGTCGAGTGGTGTTACATTCGGCTACTCCTACTACCACGCTAGATGTAAGCAAGTTCAATAGCGGTATGTATGTAGTGAAAGCAAGGGTGGATGGAAAAATTAAAACGCATAAATTAATTGTAAAATAAAATTGTTTTTGAGATCCTTGATTTTTGGGGAACCAGCCTACGTTTTGGGCCAAACCTAAGGATAGAAAAAAAACAAGAATAAAAAAAATAGGGAGTCTGAAATTCAGACTCCCTATTTTTTTAGGGCTTTTTTTGGGGGCTTTGCAGAAGCATTGCAGAGAGGTTGCGGAAGCATTGCAGAGGCATTGCGGAAACTTTGCAGGGGCTTTGCAGAAGCTTTGCAGAGGTAGTTTTGGGCTTTGATTTTATCTTAGGCTTTGATTTTATCTAAGAGTTTGCTTACTTCCTCTTCGGTATCGCTTAGTTTACTTTGACAGATTTCTATTAACTCACCAGCTCGTTTCAGTTTTTGAGTTAAGTCGTCAATGCTCACTTGTGCATTTTCCATTTGTGCTACCAAATTTTGAAGTTCTTCAAAAGCTTGGGTATAGGTAAGTTTTTTTTTCATTTGTTTTAATTTTAATAGATTTTATAAAGGGAGCATATAAGGGAAAATTGTGGGCGTTGAGAGTTGTTTGTTAAGTTTGATAAATCGATTGCAATTATGGACGTTGAGGATTATGAGTTTTAAGGATTATGAACGTTGATAATTGTGAACTTTGAGGATTGTAAATTTTGAGGATTGTGAACGTTGTAGAGAATACTAAATGGGAGGATCCTCGGGAGGAGATGCGAGAACTTGACTGTATATATATCCATCGGCAACATGAGTTTGTAAAGCATCCCCTATTTGAACTTCGGTTTTACTTTTTACTAGTTTACCCTTGCTAAAAGTAAGGCTATATCCCAATTGTAATAGGCGATGAGGGTTGAGCCACTCCACTTGTTTTTGCAGCAGTTGTAGGGCTTGTTTTGCCTTTAAAAATAGGTTTTTACTTTCAGAGACTACTTGGCTTTGATAGCGTTCTATTTTTTGTCTATGCGATGCCAAAAGTGACAAACACGGATATTTTATTTTTTCAATATGATGCGCTAGATTTTTTTTGTGCAATTCTATTAAATACATGCTTTCGTTTCGTATACTTTCTTTGGCTTGATCCACTGCATTTTCAAAATCTACAAATTTTTGAAGTAAAAATACAGCGAGCTCCGTAGGCGTGATTGCATTTTTATAGGCAATTTGTTCCACTACGGTCAAATTTGTTGAATGTCCAATTCCACTCAAAACAGGTAGGGGAAATTGAGCAATCGTCTTTGCTAAGTCGTAATTATCATAACAACTCAAACCTATCTCGCCTCCACCCCCTCTAATAATGACAACAAGGTCAAAATAGCCCTTTAGAGAGTGTATTACCCCCAGTTGATAGATTATGCTGGACACGGCATTTTCACCCTGCAAAAACGCTGGAAATAGACGATAGTAAATGTAGTGATTCTCAGCACTTTGATCTAAAACTTGTCGAAAGTCGGAAAAACCCTTACTGGTCTCCACCGAAATGACGGCAATTTTTTTGGGAAGTAAAGGGAAAGGTAAATTTTTATTCAAATTCCACAAACCTTCTTTTTGGAGTCGATCGATACAAACTCTTTTTTCTTTTTCTAATTCCCCTAAAATAAAATTGACATCTATATCCAAAATTCGTAAACTGAGTCCATATTTGGGATCATACTGTATACGTGCCAAAAAAAGAATACAAATACCCTCTTGCAAAGGTTCTTTCAAAACTTCCAAAAATTGTTTGTGGATTCGCTGATAATCGGTATTCCACAAAATAGAACGCATTTCTGCCACAATTTTACCCTTTTGTTTGTCTAACAATTCGGGATAACAATGCCCTGAATGCGGATAATAATTTAATTTATGCATTTCTGCTTTAACCCAAAAAGCCGATCCATATCTATCGGCTAAGGTTTTTTGCACACTTTGACATACTTCCAAAAGTGTAAAATACCTAGGAATAAGCCCCGCTTGATTTGCGGGGCTTACAGAATGATTGGAAAAACAGTTTTCTTCTATTGGGTCCATGCCATTTGTTTTAGATACGTTTTACATATTCAGCAGGCGTATTTGCTTTTTATATGCCATTATATTGCGTACTATTCGGAATTTGTTTGGTTGAGAGCTTGTTTGGTTGAGAGCTACTTTAATTTAACTTCTCTAGTTAAACTTCTCTGATTTAACTATTCTAGTTGAACTTCCCTAATTTAACTTTTCTCGTTTAGTCATTTTAATTTAGATCCACGGCATAATACGCTACTTTTCCATTGGGGTAGAGTCCTGCTATAAAGAGTACTTTATCCCGATCGCCATTATTGATAGCAAGTTCCAAAGCGGCTTGTATATCTTCCAAACTACGAATATCCATCGTGTTAATTTTGAGAATAATAAAACCTTCTTTTACGCCTGCTGATGCCAGTTTTCCTTTTTGTATTTCAGTAATTTGCATGCCATACTCAAGACCTAAACTTTGCTTTACTCTAGGAGAAATTTCGGTAAATTCTGCCGATAGAACACTTAGATCTTGATTACTTTTAACCAATTTGGTGGTTCCTTGTCGATTTTTGAGCAAAACTTTAACATCCATACTGTTTTTGTTACGTACAATTTGAAGTGTAACTACATCTCCAGGACTGTAACGTCCCACTTGTTCTTGAAGTTGTGATACCGAAGTGATGGTATTGCCATTTACTTTTAAAATAATATCGCCTTCTTTAATTCCAGCAAGTGAAGCCGAACTATGCTCGTTAACTTTGGCCACATAGACTCCTTCTAAAGATTTTAAATCTTTTTCTTTGGCTAAAGCTTCGTCTACTTCGCGAATTTCTATACCTAAAAAGGCTCTTTGTACTACTCCAAATTGTTTTAAATCTGCAATTACTTTACTGGCAATACTAATTGGAATGGCAAAACCATAACCTGCATAGCTTCCAGTTTGTGAAGCAATGGCTGTATTGATACCAATCAATTCACCTTTGGTATTTACTAAAGCCCCTCCGCTATTGCCAAGATTAATAGCGGCATCGGTTTGGATAAAGGATTCTATCTTCATTGCCGAATTTAAAATATTAATATTTCGCGCTTTTGCACTGACAATACCTGCGGTTACTGTAGAGGTTAGGTTAAAAGGATTGCCTACCGCTAATACCCATTCCCCCACTTTGAGTACATCGGAATTACCAAAAGGAATACTGGGCAAATTTTTGGCATCGATTTTCAACAATGCTAAATCGGTATTGGGATCATAACCCACCAAGCTAGCTTTAAAATTTCGTTTATCATTCAGGGTGACTTCAATCTCTTCGGCATTTTCAATTACATGATTATTTGTAACTATATAGCCCTCTGAATCAATAATAACCCCAGAACCCGAGCCTCTTTGTTCAGGCATTTCTCTTTGTGGCATTTGGGGTCGCCCAAAAAAGAATTCAAGAAAAGGATCACTACTATAGGCACTGATACGGGATTGGTATTTCGTTTTGACGTGAACCACCGCATTTACCGACATTTCGGCAGCAAGTGTGAAGTCAGTTTGCACTGCTTGCGACAAATTGGCAAGATTTGATGATGGATTTTCGGCTTGAATCCCATTGGAAGATTGCTTATTGGCATTGGCATTGGAAATAGAATTTGTGGTTACACTGGTCGCGGCACTCAAAAGTACAACAAATAGTAATAATACTACGATTTGACCATTTTTGCTACACAATTTTAATAAACGCGAAGCAAAAGCTCGAAGCGGTTTGCAAGCATCTACAAATTGCTGATTTTTAATTTGTTTCATCTGTATTCTTGTTTATTTTAATATTAGTAAAAACAAATTGTATAAGCAAAAATTATACCAAAAATAAAAGCTCCTATTAATCAAATAATTAATAGGAGCTTTTTGTATTTTCGTACCTCGGGCGGGACTTGAACCCGCACTTCCTCAACGGAAACAGGATTTTAAGTCCTGCGTGTCTACCAATTCCACCACCAAGGCATTGGGAATTTTCGAGTTTTGCAACTCTAAAAACCCTATATGTTGACGTCCCCAAAGGGATCGTAAGTGGTAAGTTTTATTAAAAAACTTACAAAAAATCCCGATTCTATCGGGATTGAGCGGAAAACGAGACTCGGACTCGCGACCCCAACCTTGGCAAGGTTGTGCTCTACCAACTGAGCTACTTCCGCATTCGAGAGCGCAAAATTACATATAATTTTTGAAATGACAAAATATTTTTTTGTTTTTTATTAAAATTGGAATAAAAACAGCCTGCTATTTTTACTGATAAAAGGCTTCGTTTGCTAATTTACTGCTAAAAAGCTTTGTTTGCTAATAAAAGACTTGTTTGCTAATTTATGGAAACTTATCATCTGGGGACTAGGCTTTCAATTTTTTCTTAATCGCATGTAATTTAACCAAAGCTTCCACAGGAGTTAAGGTATCTATATCGGTGGTCAAAATCTCTTCCTTGATTTCACTTAAAAGCGGATCTTCCAATTGGATAAAACTAAGTTGACAGCCTGCGGAATCTGTCGTTTTACTGTGTTCTTTATTTTCTTTTACATTTTCGGCTTGATATTTCTTTTTTAAATTATTGATTGCCTCTTCCAAATTGGCCTGCCCTGTTCTAGAACTTTCCAAAATCTCAATCATCTCTTCGGCTCTATCCAAAACCTCTTTTGGCATCCCCGCCATTCGGGCCACATGGATACCAAAACTGTGCTCACTTCCACCCTCAAGCAAGTTTCGTAAAAAAATCACTTCCGTGCCCACCTCTTTGATATTGACATGAAAATTCTTAATTCTAGGAAATTCTTTAGCTAAGGCATTTAATTCATGGTAATGGGTTGCAAATAAAACTTTTGCACGATGAGGCGCATAGGCATGTAAGTATTCGGCAATAGCCCATGCAATTGAAATTCCATCATAGGTACTCGTTCCTCTTCCAATTTCATCTAATAAAACTAAACTTCGATCGGAAATATTATGTAAAATATTTGCTGTTTCGTTCATCTCGACCATAAACGTAGATTCTCCCGAAGAAATATTGTCCGAAGCACCCACACGCGTAAAGACTTTATCCGTCAAACCCAAAGTGGCCGAAAATGCAGGCACAAAGCAACCCATCTGCGACATTAATACAATTAAAGCCGTTTGTCTTAAAACTGCGGACTTACCCGACATATTTGGCCCTGTAATCATCATAATTTGTTGGGTAGATGTATCCAAATAAACATCATTAGGAATATACATTTCACCTATGGGCAAACTTTTTTCAATCATAGGATGCCGCCCTTTTATAATATCAATTGTAGAAGACATATTTAAAACAGGCTTCACATAATTATTTTCAATTGAAACATTTGAAAAAGAAACAATTACATCCAATTTAGCCAAAGATTGTGCATTAATTTGCAAGGGCTCCATATACAATAAAACCGATTGTAATAATTCCATATACAATTGATTTTCTAAACTCAAAATCTTTTCTTCTGCAGAAAGTACTTTTTGTTCATACGATTTAATTTCTTCCGTAATATAACGCTCTCCACTAGTCAAGGTTTGTTTACGTATCCACGTATCTGGCACCTTGTCTTTATGCGCATGTGTCACTTCTAAATAATAACCGAAAACATTATTAAAACCAAGCTTCAAAGAACTAATACCCGTGCGTGCAATTTCTTCTTGTTGTATTTTTACTAAATAATCTTTGCCAGAAAAAGAGAGGGCTCTCAAATCATCTAATTCTGCATTGAAACCTGTCGCAATAACTTGTCCTTTTTGTACAGAAATAGCGGGTTCTTCCTTTAGACTTTTTTCTATTATTGCAAACAAAGATTCACAGGCATCTAAACGGCCTATCAAATCTGTAAACGCCTTATTTTTTACATCGGGGGCTAAATTTTTCAATTCTTTAATTTGCAACAAAATAAGTTTTAACTTTTCTACCTCCCGTGGAGAGGCTCGTAGAACAGCTATTTTAGAAACCAAACGTTCCAAATCTCCAATTTGAGCTAAGATAGTTGTAATCACTCTATTGAGTTGGCTTTCATTCACAAAAAACTCTACCAAATCAAGACGCGCTTGTATTTTTTCCAAATCATACAAAGGAAGTGCAACCCAACGTTTTAATAAACGTGCACCCATCGGAGTTTGCGTTTTATCCAAAATACGAACCAAAGATTGTCCTTCAAAACTCGAAGAATTTAATAATTCCAAATTACGCATCGTAAATCCATCCAACCAAACATATCCTTGTTCATCAATACGTGAAATTTTAGTAATATGCGAACTGTGTTCATGCTTTGTTTCCAAAAGATAATGCAAACAAGCTCCCGCTGCAATTAAACCCTCGTTTAAACTATCTACACCAAATCCT
>JAVVPL010000032.1:0-12088 GCA_036655775.1 Bacteroidales bacterium
CATTCGCGAATCACTTCATGTACTAAACTAGAGTCATGCCCCATCGAATCTAAAATTCCTGTTAAAGGGGTGGTGCCATTCAACATATTCTCCCATTTTTTTCTTGGAATTTTAATTTGCGTATCAAAATAATTTTTATACGTATCCATCAAATATTCCATTTGTGCAGGATTGTTATAATGTAGTGTTTTGTTTTGTATATAAGTTTTAAATTGACTTTTTCCACTTCTCAATTTTCCAAAATTTTCTACATTAGCCAATTTATATTGCAAATAATCATTGAAAAAAGCATGTCCAGAATAGGCAAAAGTAGCTTTTATCTGCTGTATGAAATTTTTCAATGAATCGCTATCTTGACCTTGAATAATACGATAAAAATGAACATCCATAAAACGCACATATTCGTATGTAAATTTCCATATCATATAATTCAATTCAGCAGTATCTACTTTCCCGAAACGATAGGATAAATTTTCTAAAGCATGCGGATTGACTAAGGCATTTATTTTTTCATTTTGATAATAATCAAAAGGCGCAAAAAAGATTTTATAGTGATTGTCGGGTTCTAAAAAAATTTCACTCGTATAATAATCTATCTGTAAATTGGCTTGTTGGGTATAAGGGATATAGGCTTGTAAACTAAATCGACCTAAGCTATCTATCTGCGTAGAGGCCGCTATCCTTTCAGTTGAAGTAAGGTAATCTTCTATTATTTTCAATTTTAAAGTACGCCCCTCTGCGCCTTTTGCTTCACCTTCAATAGTCACATTAGAGGTAGACATGGAGGGGGTGAAATCTGACTTTACTTCAGCTTGTACAAAATGAAACAGACTGCAAAATAAAATAAAAAATCCAAATAGAAGTCTCTTTTTAGAGATTGTCATAGATAAATTGACTTAATTTAGTATATAAATGTTCTCGGGTATTTCCCCCTATAATACTATGATTTTTATTTGGATAAATGTGCTTTTCAAATTGCTTTCCTTCTTTTTTTAAAGCCGTGGCTAAATCTAAAGTTTGTTGAAAATGCACATTGTCATCGGCCGTCCCATGAATTAATAAAAACGCCCCTTTCAACTTATCCACATTTTGTATAGGTGCATTGGCTTCATACCCCTGAGGGTTATCGTAAGGACGTTGCATATAGCGTTCCGTATATACATTATCATAGTATTTCCAATGACTTACGGGAGCCACTGCAATTCCCATTTTAAAAACATCATTACCTTTAAACAAACAGTTGGCAGCCATAAATCCACCATAACTCCATCCCCATATACCAATGCGAGCGGGATCTATATACGAAAGTTTTCCAAAATGTTTAGCCGCTAAAATTTGATCCACGGTTTCTTTTTTGCCTAATTCCATATAAGTTTCACGTCGGAAACTAGCCCCACGTCCCGTAGTTCCTCTATTGTCGACACAAACTATTACATACCCTTTTTGCACCAACATTTGATACCATAAATAGTCGGTACGCCCATATTGATTGTTCACTTCTTGCGAAGAGGGTCCACCATAGACAAACATAAGCATAGGATATTTTTTGCCAGTTTCCATTTGAGAGGGTTTCATCATCCAATAGTAAAGTAAATCGCCACTATCCGTAACAAAACTACTAATGGTTTTCTCTACAAAATGATGTTCTTTATAGGCTTGTTCAACAGCTTTATTATCTTCCAATACCGTCAACAATTCTTCTCCATTGGGCGTTAGTTTATATAAGCTATACATTGGGCATCTATTCGCATTGGAATAGGTGTAAATTACATAGCTAAAATCTTCGCTAAATTGCGCATTCGTAGAGCCTTCGCCTTGAGATTTGTTCAAAACTATACGATTTTTGCCATTTAAACCACAACTCAAAACTTCTTTATTGTAGGGCGCTGAATAGTTGGCTTGAAAATAAATTTTACTATTTTGCTCATCCACCCCATAAAGCTTGGTTACGTCCCAATTACCTTGTGTAATTTGTCGGATTTGTTTACCTGAGGTATTGTATAAATACAAATGATTGTATCCATTTTGTTCTGAAGCAATCACAAATTGTTTTCCATCTTTGAAAAAATAAAAATTGTCAGTAATATCTATATACGCTGGATTCGTTTCTTGATACATGGTTTTTACCGTTCCTACTTGCGTATTGCACAACAAAATTTTAAATTGATTTTGTAAACGATTCAAATGATACAAAACCACTTCATTATTTATAGGGGAGAAAAAGATACGAGGAATATACACATCTATTTCATCTCCTAAATTAATATTCGTAAGTTGCTGGGTGTTTAAATTGTAGACATGCGCACTAATTACCGAATTGCTTTCGCCCGCTTTAGGATATTTGAAATTTTGTTTGACAGGATATAAACTCCCCCATATCGTCATAGAATATTCTGACACTTCACTTTCGTTAAATTTCAAATAGGCTAACTGATCACTCTCAGGCGACCAATCAAACGCTTTGGTAAATCCAAATTCTTCTTCATATACCCAATCGGTATGCCCATTGATAATGTGATTATGTATGCCATCAGGCGTGATTTGTACTTCGTTTTGGCTTTGTACATCCACATAAAACAAATTATTTTCGCGCACAAAAGCTATTTTTTGACCATCTGGCGAAAAGCTAGCTTCTTGTTGTTTTCCGTTTTTTGAAAGTTTATGACCCGTATTGTTTTTCAAATCCCAAACAATATAATTAGAGAGTTTGGAATGACGATAAATTTTATCCGTATTAAAAGCTAAAAGAGCTAACTCTTCATTAGAACTGAGTGTATATGAATCAATATAATCGGTTTCAATACCATCAATATTTTCCAAATTGCTAATGTCTATCAAGGTTTCACCTGTTATGCTACCATATTGATAACGCACTAATTTTTGCCCCTCTTCTAGTACACAATAATGTTCACCATCCCCCATAGGATGAATGCTTTGAATTCCCTTAGGTGTAAAAACTTTACTTTTATAAATAAGATCTAACGACATATCTCCCACCGTCTGAATTTGTGCAGAGAGACTACAAAAAACGGAAATTAGTGTTGCGAGGGTAAGTGTTTTTTTCAACATTGGTAATATAATTTGTGTTTGTATTTTAGTTTCAAAAATATGCTACATCGGAACAAGTTTACAAATGTACTATTTTTTTTTGAATTTTACATGCTTTCAACATTCCGCGAATCTTCTAAAATCTTACTGCTTTTCAACTTTGTTTTTTCACTTTTTTTTCATACCTTTGCCCTCTTAATTTCGCATGCTTAACTCAGTTGGTTCAGAGTGTCACCTCGACAAGGTGGAAGTCGCTGGTTCAAGTCCAGCAGTGTGCACCCACGTAAATATTTATTTTAGATTATATTTTATGGCATCTACAGCAGATTTTAAAAACGGTTTATGTATTGAGTTCAACAATGAACTCTGGCAAATTGTAGAATTTCAACACGTAAAACCTGGCAAAGGCGCAGCTTTTGTTCGCACACGTCTTAGAAATTTAAAAACAGGACGGGTACTACCCAACACCTTCCCTGCAGGTATTAAAATTAATACCGCTCGTGTAGAACGTCGTCCTTACCAATTTCTTTACAAAGACGATAATGGATACAATTTTATGCATACCGAAACTTTTGAACAAATTTCTATTGAAGAATTTCTTATCAATGCGCCTCAGTTCTTAAAAGAAGGTTGTGTGGTCGAAATGTTGGTACATGCCGAAACGGAAATTCCACTTACCTGTGAACTTCCTTCATTTATGGAATTTGAAATTACCTATACCGAACCTGGCGAAAAAGGAAATACAGCGACTAATGCACTCAAAGATGCAACTTTAGATACGGGTGCCAATGTACGCGTGCCTTTATTCATCAATCAAGGTGAAAAAATTCGCATTGATACGCGTACGGGAGAATATCAATCGCGCGTAAACAACTAAAACAAACTCATCGTATGAAATTTCCTCGCACATACACGCTTACAGAAATAGCAAATCTATTAGGAGCGAAAATGCTTGGGGATGCCCAATTCCCAATCCAAGGTATGAACGAAATTCATAGTGTGGAAGCGGGGGATATTACGTTTGTAGATCATCCTAAATATTATGAAAAAGCCCTTTCTTCCAAAGCTACAACTATTCTTATCAATGCCGAGGTAGATTGTCCTGCAGGAAAAACACTTTTAATTTCCAAAGATCCTTTTGCCGATTTTAATACCCTTACTGAACATTTCCGTCCTTTTGAAATGGCCTCCACTCCCATTAGTGCAAGTGCAGAAATTGGTATCGGAACTCAAATACAACCCAATGTATTTATAGGCAATCATGTTAAAATTGGCAAACATTGTTTGATCCATGCCAATGTTTGTATTTATGATCATACAGAAATTGGCGACTATGTAGTCATTCATTCGGGGGCTGTCATTGGTGCCGACGCATATTATTTTCAACGGAAACCCGAAGGCTATCGCAAATTCCTATCTAGTGGAAGTGTAATTATTGGCAATAATGTAGAAATAGGAGCCAATACATGTATCGATAAAGGTGTATCATCCAATACAAGTATCGGAGATGGAACCAAATTCGATAATTTTGTACAAGTGGGACACGATACAGTGATAGGAAAAAATTGTTTGATTGGCTCTCATTCTGCAATTGCAGGGGTCACCACCATTGAAGATGATGTTATTATTTGGGGACAAGTGGTCATCAACAAAGATTTAGTCATAGGCAAAGGCGCCATTATTTTAGCAACTTCTGCAGTAGGCAAATCGTTAGAAGGGGGCAAGACCTATTTTGGGATGCCTGCCATTGAAGCCCGTAAAAAATGGCGTGAATTAGCGGCTTTGCGTAGTTTACCTGATCTTTTGGCTAAACTTAAATAATCAATCGTGCTTCTCAGTATTATTATTCCTGCCTATAATGCAGAATCCTATCTGTCCCGATGTATCGCTTCTATCTATAATCAAGATTTAATCACTTCGGATTTTGAAATTTTATTGATCGAAAACAATTCTCAGGATTCAACGCTCGAATGTGCACAGACTCTACAAAAACAATACGCCAAACTTTCTATTTTACAACAAAAAACACAAGGGGTTTCTGCAAGTCGCAATATGGGGATACGTCAGGCGCAAGGTAAGTTTTTATTATTTGTAGATGCCGATGATTATTTACTGCCCCATACACTTAAAAATGCACTACGCTTAGCCGATACACAAAATCTAGATTTGCTTTATTTTGCGCACCAAAGGAATAAAGGCTACATACTTCCAACCGAACAACTTCGTACGCTCCCTCGGCCCAAAACAGGGACAGAAATCTACGATCTGCTTCCTTATACCTCCTCTGCCTGCACTTTTCTTTTCAATAGATCTTTTTTAGCTCATCAAGCCATTTATTTTAATGAATCCATCCATATCGGAGAGGATGCCCTATTCGTTTGTCAAAGTTTATTATACGCACAAAACGTAAATATAGATCCCCATTGTATTTACTTCTATGAACTCAATGCTCATTCGAGTACGGCTATTGTTTCCAAAGAAAAAATTTTCAACCAATGTGAAAATCTATCTATTTTATTGGCATGGAACCTAAAGGCAGAGGGAAAAAATCGTGAATTAATTCAAAATTTAATTGCGCTCACACTTTTTCAAATGCTTGAGCAAACGGCACAAATAAAAAGATGTACAATCTATCCTCAATTGCGTAAAAAATTAAAAACAATCAAAGCCTATCCCTTGCAGTTAGACTCTCTTTCTCGCATACCCAAAGGATTTCATTGGTACCTACAGTCTATCGATTTAATGTTTTTGTATATTTGTATTTGGCGTTTTTATCTACACTATATCAAACCTATTTGGAAATGATTTTAGTTTTTTCGCAAGTCTGTTTTTATAAATACAAGGATTTTTTTGTACGAAATTAAACCTAAACTAAAAAACAGCACCACCGAAAATGCCGAAGCTAGCAAAAACACCAGCCAAACATCATCCATAAAATGGCTACATACACCATTAATCAATACCATGCCTACAAGAAAACCAAGTAAACGCCCCATATACGAAAAAGAAATAGACAATTTAAATTCTTTTAAAATCAAATATGCGGACATCAACAGAAAGCTAAATTGCGTAGCAAAATTAGCAATCGCAGCTCCCAAACTTTGATATTTGGGAATCAATATAAAATTAAAAATCACATTGATTATAATAGCAATACTCGCTATATAATTCAACCGTTTTATATAGCCTCCAGCAGTTAATAAAGCAATAAATAAAAGTGCTATGGCCGTTGCTACCGATCCCAAAACTAAAATCTGAAACACTTTGGCCGATACTGACACATAGGAAGTATACAATAAATTCATGATAGGGAAAGCAGCAAAACAACAATTGATAGCAAAGACGATCATCAGTATCCACAAAATGGATACTGACAATTGCAAAATTTCATTCACCTTTTCATTGCGTTTTAATAAATTGGCAAACAAAGGCAATAAAAGCACCACAAACATAGCAGGAACCATATTTACCGCATCTATTAAACGATAGGCCGAAGCATAAATTCCCGCAGCCAAGGCCCCTCGATCTGCGGGCAAGAGTCGTTCTAACAAAACAGAATCCAAACGGGTGTACAATAACATCAAACAAATAAATAATCCATAAGGGGCATACTCTTTAAGTCTTTGCTGTATAAAAGATCTTGACCATTTCAATTTTATTTTTCCAGCATATTTACGTACTAATACATAGGCCATAAAAGCACTGAGCATGTAGGCGAAAATTTGAATATATACAAACCAAAGGATATCAAATTTTCCAAAAAAACCACTCCATAAAACAATGGCACAAAGAATAATAGAAAACACTCTATCCATAATGGATAAAAAACTATCCGTTGAAAAATGTAATAAAGCCGAAATATGCGTTCGTAAATAGGTGGTTAAAGATATAAAAAAATGAAGGAATACAATAGGTATTAACAATTTAAAATGTACCGTATCATAACCAATCAAAAAACCTACGCCAAGCACAACTAAAATAAAAAGGCCTCCTAGTAACAGTTTTAAACTTAAGATATTAGAAATATATTCTTGAATGTCACTTGGGTTTTGTGCCAAATAACGACTGTTATGATTATGTATCCCAGGATCCAATATAAAACTAAAAATAAGGGCAAAGTTAAAAATGGCAAAATACAAGCCATAATCCTCTGCCCCTACTGTATTTTGTACATAGCGATCGAACCCAAAAATCCATACCCCCTTCACTATCAAATTAAGCGAAATGAGCAGAATTAAGCTCTGTACAAATATTTTTTTCATTATTTTAGATCACCGCGCCAATTAGAATTACACATAATAATGCAATAATAGCATAAAGCTCAGGGAATACGCCCAAAATCATCGTACTACTAAACATATTGTGGCCCGAACCAATGGCACTAATTCCATTTGCACAAACGGCGGCTTGGCGCAATGCCGAAGTCAATGCCACCACACCCATAGCTAAACCTGCCGCAAAAATTGCTGCTGCAGCAAACCAACTTAATTCAGGGGTAATTTTTGTATACGTTAAATAAAAACCTACAAAGCCATACAAACCTTGGGTACTTGGTAATGCACTCAATGCAATACAGCTACCTAATACCTCCGGACGTTTTTTTAAAGCTCCTAAGGTTGCACATCCGCAAGTGGACAATCCCATTGCACTTCCTGTGCCAGACAATGCAATCATAATTGCAATTCCTAAATAAGCCAAAACTACTGGTTCCATAATAATCTCTCCTTTTTATAATTATTTATTTTATTTATTTTCTTTATTTATAATTTTAAATGGTTTGTAGGGTTTTCCTGCACCCTCAAAACCTGCATTTTTATAAAATTCAACAAAAGTAAGACGTAGCGGATGCACCAAAGCTCCCAAAATACTTAATCCAATATTTAAAGAGTGCCCTACCAATAAGATTAAAAACATAATGAGTGCACTCAACACAGGGATATTTCCACTCATATCCATCGCCAAAGTATTAAACACACTTCCCAAAATTCCACCCGTTAAGCCTAAAGCAAACAAACGTATATACGACAATAAATCCCCCACTAAACCCGTAATTACATTATAGGCATCCCATAATCCCCCTCCAAAATTCATAAATATATTTTTCCCTGGCGAATTAAAGAAAAAGACAAGACAAAGACTCACTCCCATACCTCCATAAATAGCATAGTTTACGATGGGTAAAAGCGTATATTTAAGCAAACTTGCAGCCACTAAAGGAACCGCCAAAAGCAATAAGGAAAACCATCCAATTCGACTGATCGCATGCCGTAAACCTTGTTTTCTTTTGATATTGAGAATTTGAATAAACATCCCGAATAGAATTTGTACTCCACCCAAAAGTAAAGACAAAACCATCATATTATCACTATTCAAAAAATATTGTTTAAATTTTACCAAAGCAGGTACTTCAACCAAAGATATACCAAAAAAAGTTCCACTAAGCAATCCAAAGAATATAGTCGCCAATCCAAAATATTGCGCTAGCGTACAAAATGGTTTCATCTTGGGCGCTAACTTAAATTTTAAAATTGTGCTCAAAACAAGCAAAAAGATTCCATAGCCTGCATCTCCAAAACAAAAACCAAAAAACATCATAAAAAAAGGAGCAAAAAGAGGGGTTAAATCCATCTCTGTATACGAAGGTAATGCAAACAACTCAGTGATAGGTTCAAAAAGTCGTGCAAAGGCATTATTTTTGAGCAATACAGGCACATTCTCCCCCGCCATAGCGGCTTCCATTGCAGAACTTTGAAGATAAATAATATGCTGAGAATCCAAAAAAGATTCAAAATCAACACGCTTACTTTGGGGCACATAGCCTTCCACTATACGAATATGTTCTTCAGCTTCTTTTTTCGCATTTTCTTTATTTGAGTCAAAACTCAAACGATTCATATAATTGAGTTTTTCTTCCTCTAGGGTACTCAAGTAAATATACATATCCTCCAATTCATGGACGATATCATCCAAGCGGGCTTCCAATATAATGATTTCTCGTTTTTTGTAAGAATACGAAAATTTAGGTGCAGGCATCTCTGTGACTCCTTCCAATGTAGGCATCTCTTCCTCACTTTGCACATAAACAAAATAAATAGAACCATGAATTTCAGAAATTTCATAAATTGGATACGCTTGCTCCCAAGACTCTTGATAGGCCTTTTGAGAGGCAGTCATATAATGAATTTTCAAACCCGTCGTTTCTTGCAAATTGGCTACAGCTCGAGGGGAAAAATTGCCCCATATTTCAGCTTCATCCAAATCTTTATAGTGCTTTTTTATTTGCTGTTCGGTAGTGCTTTTTTCGTTCAACAAATCTTCAATACGGTGCATAGCCTCATAGGCCGACAAAATACAATAAGGTGATTCGGTAGTTCCTAATAAACTGCCCTCTTTTTTGGCAAGCTTATTTAGTTTTCTTTTTTGTCTAAGTATTTGAGGAATAGGAATAGACAAAAAGGTAGATTGCGCCAATTCTGAAGGCTCTGAAGGAGTGGCTACGCGCGAGGCTCTATGTCCTAAATTTTGAGCATATAATAACGCACTTGCCGACAGTTCTTCCTTTCGTTTACTAATGCCTTCTATTTGTTTAATGCTATTAATAGCCTCGTCCAAACGTATCAAAAACTTGTACAAAGAATTTTCTTTGTTTTGGATATTACTGTTTTCAATAGAAATATGTAAAAGGCCAAGACCTTGTAATTCGGTCAAAAACCTTTCAAAATCTTGATGAAAAATCACCAAGGAATATTTATTCATAGGTTCTATCATTGAGCTGCCTCCTCTGCTTGTCTTTGTTTTACAATTTTTTGGGCTGATTTAGATAAGTTTTCCTCATCTTCCAAAAAACGTTTAATTTTACGAATTGCCTCAATATAACCTGGAATTTGAACTTTTTCATATAAGTTCACTTTTTGAGTAGTTTTTTTTCTAGAGGCATCCAATAAACGCATTTTATACATATACACCTCACTCTCAATCCCCAGACTTGCCAAATTTTTCAAAATTTGAATGCCTTCAGCATACCAAAAAGGACCATAAAATAAATTAAATTCATCTTCATGAAAACGAATATTTTTCAAAACGGGAATGCGTACACCCGCAATCTTCACAAATGCTAAATCAACATCCTCCACAGTCAATAAACTAGCTTCAAATTCATTGAACAAACGTGACATTTCATTATATTTTTCAATATCGGCATTCAAAAGTTGATTTAAGCGTTCGGCATCCGCTTTGGCTTTTTTTACCTCTACTCGCAAAGCCGACTCTTTATTCTTAATCGTTGGCAAAGCTTTTTGCCTAACTTTTAAATTTTTATCCAAGTCGTTTAAGGATGTTTTATTAAATTGAAATCGAATTGCCATAATATAAACTCCTTATTATTTCCAATATTTTTTCATCAAGGACTCTTTGATAGCAAGTTCAGCAGGTGTAAAATAAGTGGCAAACATCTTCCATGCGCGATCAAGCATTTCAGTAGTATCAATATTAATATCGATAGCCAACAAGTTTTTTGCATAATCTTTTGCAAATTTCAAACACCTTTCATCGTAATCGCTCAATTCAAATCCATTTTCCAATTTAGTTTTTGCATTTGCGGCATCTGCATATAAACGAATTGCGGCATTCATAACTTGTGGATGATCCTCACGCGTTTGTTTTCCTATAACTAATTGTTTTAAACGTGACAAACTACGGAAAGGATCTATAATCACTTTGGCCGTATCACTGTCATTGCGCAAAAATAATTGACCTTCGGTTATATACCCTGTATTATCGGGAATTGCATGGGTAATATCGCCCCCATTCAAAGTAGTTACCGCAATAATGGTAATAGATCCACCCGAAGGTAGTTGCACCGCTTTTTCATAAATTTTTGCCAAATCTGAATATAAAGATCCAGGCATAGAATCTTTGGAAGGAATTTGATCCATCCGATTGGAGACTATACTTAAAGCATCTGCATATAAAGTCATATCCGTGAGCAATACCAATACCTTTTCATTTTTGTCAACGGCAAAATACTCGGCCGCCGTCAATGCCATATCGGGCACCAACAATCGCTCTACGGGAGGCTGTTCGGTAGTATTTACAAAACAGATAATTTTATCTAAGGCTCCTGCATTTTCAAATGTTTTTTTGAAGAAAAGAAAGTCGTCATTACTTAAACCCATCCCTCCTAAAATAATTTTATCCACATCGGCACGTAAGGCTACCATGGCCATTACTTGATTGAAAGGTTGATCGGAGTCCGCAAAAAAAGGTATCTTTTGTCCCGATACCAAAGTATTATTTAAATCGATACCTGCAATACCTGTGGCAATTAATTGAGAGGGTTGTTTTCTACGAAAAGGGTTCACCGAAGGTCCACCTATTTCTCGTTTTTCGCCCTCTACAGGAACCCCTCCATCTAGGGGGAGTCCATAGGCATTAAAAAATCGACCCGCCAAATCATCACTCACATTTAACGAAGGCGCTTCACCCAAGAAAACAACTTCCACATTGGTGGCCAAGCCTTCGGTTCCAGAAAAAACCTGCAAGGTTACCATCTCTCCATTCATCTTTACAACTTGAGCCAAACGATCTCCCACCATAGCCAATTCATCATTCATCACTCCCGAAGCCCTTAAACTCACCGTTGCTTTCGTGATGGCTTGTAATTCTGTATATATTTTTTGAAAAGCTTTTGTTTGCATTTACTTTTATTTATTTATTAGCTAATAAAACCTCTATATCACTCTCGTATTTACGGAAAGTTTCGCTTTCATATTCGCTATAATTCATTTGTTTAAATAAATTAATAAGCTCCTTATAAAATTTAATACACTGTTCAAAATCCTTAAATTCAAATTCTGTATGACAAATTTTAAGTACTTTTTCAAACATGTATTTTTGACGATCCAAGGGGGTGGAGGCATCTATTTTATCAAAAGCATCTTGTTGTAACAACACAAAATCTATTAATTCTGATTTCCAAAAACGATCATGATAGGTCACTGGCACCCCATCATCTCCCAAAATATTAATTTGTTCGTATGCT
>JAVVPL010000032.1:12098-17784 GCA_036655775.1 Bacteroidales bacterium
CTTTGCCTCTCAATACAATGTTTTTGGCTTCCATTATTTGTGAGACCCAATTTTTCTCAACCTTTTTATCTAAAAAATCAATAATTTCGGGATATTCCAAATATTTTGAATAACTTTCTACGGGATCTATGGCTGGATATCGTTTACTATCGGCCCTTTGCTGAGATAAAGCATAAAAACATCTAGCGGCTTTTTTAGTACTTTCAGTCACAGGTTCTTTTAAATTTCCACCAGCGGGAGAAACAGTACCTATAAACGTAATAGAACCTTCGGCCCCATTATTCAAATAGACATAGCCAGCTCGAGCATAAAAATTAGAAATAATAGCGGGTAAATCCATAGGAAAAGCATCCTGTCCAGGAAGTTCTTCTAAACGATTCGACATTTCACGTAAAGCTTGCGCCCAACGTGAAGTAGAGTCGGCAAGCAAGAGTACTCTCAAGCCCATAGACCGATAATATTCACCTAAGGTCATTGCTGTGTAAACGGAGGCTTCACGAGCCGCCACGGGCATATTTGACGTATTACAGATAATGGTTGTTCGTTCCATCAATTTACGTCCAGTTCTTGGATCCACCAACAATGGAAATTCAGCAAAAATTTCAACCACTTCATTTGCTCTCTCTCCGCAAGCCGCCATAATAATGACATCGACATCCGCTTGCTTAGCAATACCTTGTTGTAAAACGGTTTTTCCTGAACCAAAAGGTCCTGGAATAAATCCAGTGCCTCCTTCGGCAATAGGATTAAAGGTATCTATTACCCGCATCCCTGTTTCCATAATTTTGAAAGGACGTGGTTTTTCTTTATAAACGGTTATAGGAATTTTTACAGGCCATTTTTGAAGCATGGTAATAGGATATATATTTCCTTTCTCATCTTTGACTTCAGCCACTTTATCTAAAATCGTATAGGGTCCCTCTGGCGCAAGCCATGTAATTGTATACTCTCCTTTCATTTTAAAAGGAAGCATAATTTTGTGAGGCAACCACCCCTCGGCAACCTCCCCTATCCATGCACCCGCTCTTACTTTGTCACCTACTTTACTAAGAATTTTAAAATCCCATAATTTATCATCATCCAATGGATTGGTATAGATCCCTCTCTTTAAAAAGACCCCCTCCATTTTTTCCAAATCGTTTTGCAGACCATCGTAGTTTTTAGATAAGATACCAGGGCCTAAACTTACTTCCAACATCTGTCCCATAAAATCTACCTCACAACCGATTTTCATGCCACGCGTACTTTCAAAAACTTGTACAAATGCCTTATCTCCTTTTATCTTGATAACCTCCGACATTAAACGGACTTCCCCTAGATGGATATAGCAAATTTCATTTTGCAAAACGGGACCATCTACCTGCACTTCCACTAGGTTGGCAATAATACCGCTTACTTTACCTTTTGTTTTATTCATACTTACATAATTTTTACTAATTCTTTAGAAATGCACACTAAAATGATTTTAATACGCTGTGTATTTCACCTATACTTGATCCGAAATTTCGGAGTTCTTGCACTTTTGTTCAAAAATGCTTGTGTGTATTCCACCTATATTTGATCCGAAATAGGCGTACGTTTCAACTCTTCGATCATTTTTTTAAAGATTTCTAAGCCCTTTTCTTCATCCAAATGCGACCACCTATCCACAATATTGGCTTTGATTAAATAGGCCGCCAAAACATCTATCTGAAATCCTTTTCCCTCTGCTATACGATCGGCAGTTTCCCAACGTAAAATATCCAATTTCTGTTCTTTTTCCAATACATTCGACAATTCGAAAATTTGAAATAAACGATCGGCAAAATCAACAAAAGGACGTATCCCAAAATCGCCTGTTCCATAATTTTTCAAAATAATTTCCACCTCTTCTCCTTGATCTATCAAATATTTGGCAGGATCTGCTTGTGTTTTACGCGCTAAATAAGCGGTTTGTAAATTTCGTAAACTTCTATCAAAATCAAACCATTTTCGAATAAATCCATTGGGCGAATGCCGTATGTGTTTGTAGAATGCTTCGGTCAAACGCAAAGAGGCATCTTGGGGATCAATAAATTCATCGGTTCGACCCAAAAAAGCATCGGTAAAGTTTCGCATATACAAAGGCATTTCATTGGGCTCTGCAATTTCTGCTTGCAATTGCTCCAAATTAAAAGCCCCTCGAGGAATAAATGATAAAGGACGTTTCAAAAGAATATTAACTAAATTCAAATTGTCATATTCATAATACAAATCCTTTAAAATTTTCAAATCGGAAGGATGTATTTGTTCCCGTATTTCAGTACGTAATTCTTCCAAATTAAAATTCTTATACTCTATCTCAAATAATAAATCGGGTAAACCCGCAATTAAATAAGGATAGCTGTTTTTAAACATTTTCATTAATACAAAATTTCTTGAAGTTTTGGACGGATATAGTCCTTGAATAATTCTACAAAATCAGCATCTGTCAAACTAATCCAATAGCCATCTCCTTTACTTTGAATTTTAAGTCCATTTTGTAGCTTTTCATCAAATTGCACATTCAAACCTATTTGCAAAATTTTACCGATCGACTCCGACATATAATTTTCCAATTCAGTTTGTTTGTTTTTAGGTAAGAGTACTGTCAAACCTTGATTTTCTTCATCTACAGAAAATTTAGTTAAGGCTATTTTTACTAATTCTTTAACAAATTCAGTTTGTTCAAAAGCTGAACGCGTAGCTGGAGCTATGGTTTTTGCGATAATAGCACCTTCGATAGAGGTTTTGATACTTGTCATCATTTGCCTGCCTGCCATCTTTATTTCGGCCATTGCATTTGATTGTATATCCTTAGCTTGCTTTTCCGCATTCACACGTACTTGCTCGGCTTGTTGGTTCGCTTTTTCTAAAATAGAAGCCGCTTGTTTTTCAGCTTCAGTAATAATCAACTGAGCTTCATCCTTACCTTTTACTAAACCCTCTTGATATAGTTTATCTGTGATTTCTTGAAGTTTATTTTGCATAAAAAAATTTTTAGGGTCACAAATATACAACATTTGTGGATATTTATACTAAAAAAATAAATAAATATTTTAGCAACATTTTAACGAACTACGACCTTTTTAAACTCATTGACAGTTCGCACTATATAAAACCCCCGATTGAGATTATATGATTGCTCAGTACTTGTACTTCTCTCTTTTATAATTAATTGTCCTTGGATATTATAAATAAAAACATCTTGTCCTAGGGGGGCATCTTTAAGTATAATTCCTCCTTCAACACTATATACCGACATTTTTTTCTTTGTATCTATATTTTTTTCTAGAGCAAGTGGAATGGTATCTGCCACAATATTTAAATAGGTCCACGTAGT
Organism: Bacteroidales bacterium; assembly: GCA_036655775.1. GTDB lineage: Bacteria > Bacteroidota > Bacteroidia > Bacteroidales > P3 > JAVVPL01. Next base: position 15,439 of record JAVVPL010000032.1, read on the forward strand.
TTTCATCGCATCTTCTCCACGTAGGCGCGGAAAAGCCGCATTTTCCAGGGTGCAGCAAACACTCTCTGTAGCTGTTTTTAGAAATACAAAACGGCCACTGTCTAACGTATTGTAATCAATGCCCTCTTCCAATAGATCTCCTGCAAGATTTCTCCACAAAAACACAGTCATATCTTTACTGTCGGGCGAATAGACTCGATATGCAAGCCTACTCAAATCAAGAGTATCTTTATTTTGAATAGTGTCTCGAATTTGAATCTCTGCTTGAGGGGCATACTCATATTGAAGCCAAAGAGTATCGCGCAAAGGGAGCGTACTAAAATCAAAGCGATTATCCTGCAACGACAAGCGTTTTATTTTTGTATGTGCATGTAAATCGATACTGGATATTTTATTGCTATTACATTTGAGTATTTCCAAATTAAAAGCAGTGTCCAAAGGAAGAGAATCCAGTGCATTGTGAGAGCAATTTAATTCGACCAACTCTGATACATCTCCTAGATTTAATTTCGTTAGTGCATTATCATTACACACTATTTTTTGCATTTTCGATTGCTCGTTCACTTTCAATTCGGTCAAACGATTATTACTACAATTTATCTCTTTCAACTGATTATTGCGCGACAAATCGATATTTGAAACTTCATTATCTGAAAAATTTAAAGCTTGTAAATTTACACAATTCATCACATCCAAACTACGTATTTGGTTGTAAAAACAGTTAAAATAGAGTAAAGCTTCTTCCGCCGCATAAATCACAATATTTTCACCTTTTATTTTCCCACTCAAAAGCGTAGTTGTACTATTGGCAAACATGCGCACTTTTTCTTTATTTCCAAAATCTATATCCAAAGGCACTCCATCCATATTCGCTCGTACAAAAAAACGAAATTCTAAAGTGGAATCAGGATTAATTCCAATATTTATCATTTCACTTGTACGTAAAGCATATTCTTGTACTATTATGAATGTAGATCTCAATTTATTTGTATCAGCAAAAGCAGGAAAAGCAAGGGAAGTCATCTCTACATACGCCCCCTCTGCTACACTTTTTATAAATCTAAACACATTGTTTTTTTCCGTATAATCTGTATTGATCTGTAAGGGGAATCCACTTTCGGTAAACCATTTAAATACCGTGGGTTGACAAGCATCACTTAAGCCCTGTATCATTGAATATTTACTTAAATCAATCGGATTATATAAAAACACACTATCTATTATTTTCAAACGTGCTTGCGGTGCATATAGATAAGTGTTCAAATGTTTTTGTTTTGTTGGCAAGGTTTCAAAGTTCAATTTATTATTGACACAATTGAGTTCATTCAAATAATACAAATTGCTCACATCCAAAACTTCTAACAAATTATCATTACAGTTTAATTTGCGCAAAGAAGTTGCATTTCCTACTTCTAATTGACTTATTTTATTATGAGAACAATCAAATTCAGAGAGTATATTTTGAACTGCATAAATTTCGATGACACTATCTATTGAGGGATATTTTACAGTGACCGATTGATGTGTGTATAATGGCAACTCAATAATTGTATCCATTAATTTAATACGCACTAAAGCCCCATTTTCTTTTCTGGCCTTGAAGGTTAAACAAAGCGTGTCGCCTAGTGATGCCGATCGATTTACATTGAAGTTTAGGTAAAGACAATCTAGTATTAATTTGTGTACAAGAAGTTTTATATGGATTAAGGCTGTCAAATGCAGGGAAAGCCTCGGTGATAAATATAGCATATACACTATCTACTTGTTCTTTCAAAAAAAGAAATTTACCATTATTTTCCCAATAATCAATTCCCTTTTGCAAACAATCGCCCATTTTATTTTTCCAAAGGAAATGAGTAGTTTGTACTTGTTTTTTAGTCCCTTTCAAATTTGTATACCTACTAAAATCAATGGTATCACTTAATGTATACATTCCTTTAATTTGTAAATCCGATTGCGGAGCATAAGTATAGTTTACTAAAGAATCCCCTATATTAGGTAATTTGTCTAGCGGTATTTTATTGTTTTCACAATGAACCGTTGTGAGTTTATGAACCGTATTGAAAATCAAATTATTTATACCTTGATCTATTACGCTAAAATTCGCAAAACTAGCACTATCGGCATGTATCCACAAGGTATCCCCTTTGAGAGTATCTTGAATTGTTTTCATGTTCAGCGCTAAGGTCTCATATCTCAATTTTCCCTCTCCATAATTCAGCATAATCGAATCTTTGGTATTTCCTTTGGCACTAAAGCTAATTAAAGAGTTGGTTTTTCCAATTTCTTTTGTTAAAATAATAGAAAATGATAAATTTATTAATCCTTCGCATACTGGAGCATATT
>JAVVPL010000032.1:17794-18485 GCA_036655775.1 Bacteroidales bacterium
CAGGCAGTGTATTTGCACTTTGCGCAAACAGCGTAGCTACACTCATACTCAAAAGGCAAAAGAGAATAAACGATTTAATTGTTTGCATTAGAAAATATTTTTTATTAAATAGCGAGTTTGATACCATCTATTACCATGGCGGCACCTAAAATTGCCACAATTAAGCCCATCAATTTACCTACCACCAAAATTATATTTTTTCCCAAAGCTTTTAAAATGTACTCACTGTAAATAAATGCCAAATAAGTCATTCCTAATATTAAGAGTAAAATTAAAACGATGATAAGAATATGTAAAAAATCATGTTGAGCCGCATAATTCATTGCCGCAACAATAGTTCCTGGCCCTGCCAACATAGGAATTGCCAAAGGAGAAATAGCTACACTTTCATCAAAAGCAAAAGCGCCACCTTCAATTCCTACCCCCGAATGTACCGACGATTTCTTCGATTGTAAAAGTTCAAAACCCACATAAAATAATAATATGCCACCTGTTATTTTGAACGCAGGCACTGTGATACCAAAAAAATCAAAAATATATTTACCTACTACCGTAAACACCGTCACAATAACAAAAGCAGTCAAAGTGGACGTTTTAGCCACATTACGCCTTGTCTTTGTATCAGCATACTGAGTCAAACCTATAAAAACAGGCACATTTGCAATCGGATTAATAATTGCAAATAAACTCG
>JAVVPL010000033.1:0-18365 GCA_036655775.1 Bacteroidales bacterium
GTTGATGGTGCAAAAAGTGATAAAAAGTGATATGGTCAAAAAAACAGAAGCACAAAAAGCCGAAGAAATGGCCAATCAAATTATTGCCACTAAAAACAAAAGAGAAGATTTGCTTTCAGGTATGCAAGAAGTAAACTATGATGCTAAAACCATGGCCTATATGACCGAAGAATTGCTAGCTAGTGCAAGCAACTATTTACTTTGTTTCACTGGCTATAGTGAACGTTCATCCTATACCTATACATTTGAATTTATCCCTGAGCAAGACACCTTGTATCCCATCGCTTATTTTTCAAATCAAACGGGGATCACCCCTTTAGAAAAAGAAGAGGCAGCCGATGCACAAACTTTATATTTAATTTTCAACAAAGAGGATAAAACTAATAAGCAAATACAAAAATTCAACAAAAAGGCTTTATTGGCCGATCAGCCCATAGGCTTTTATTATCGACTACCCAGTTTGGCACAAACAAATGTGTATTTAGATCAACACCTATTAAAACAAGAGCAATTTCCTATTGCTCAATGGGGCAATAGCCTAAATTTGCCAGCCACCGATCTTAAACTTAGCTTGGATCCACTCACCGGTGCCATCCATTTTTTGGAATTTACACCTACTAAAAAATAGAAAGTTGCGTACATTCCACCTGTGATGGAGAAGCAAATAAATCTAATTGATTCGGAGAAAAATCGTTTTTGCAGAGATGCGTTTTCATATATTCTCGCAGTATATTTTTTGTCAAGCGCTTAAGACTTAAGCCTTCACTTTTACAATACGCCATATAAACTTTTTTATCTGCCAAGGGAATCCGCAAATTTAAGGCGGTGTATTTTACTTTTTTGCGCAAGTTCGACTTTAGTTTTGTCTGTGTGTTTACTTTTGTTTCCATACGAAAATAGTTTTCAAATTTCAAAAGTACACTTTTTTTTTATATTGCACGAAAAAAATAATTTCAATTTCTTCGATTGCTCATTTTTTTGTACTTTTGTCCTTATGATACAAGATACAACTTCAAAACGAACCCTCACACGCACACTCAGTCAAGATCAAGCCTTTGCTGAACATGGAAAAGTTCCACCTCAAGCATTGGATTTTGAACAGGCTGTTTTAGGCGCTTTGATGATGGATCAAGACGCCTTAACCAATGTTATCGACAGTCTCAAAGCCGTTTTTTTCTACAAACCTGAACACCAAAAAATATTTACGTCTATTTATGATTTATTTTCCAATTCAGAACCTGTCGACATTTTGACTGTAACACAAGATTTGCGTAAGCGGGGCGAATTGGAAATTGTAGGAGGAGGATATTATATTGCTCAACTTACCAATAGAGTTGCCTCGGCTGCCAATGTAGAATATCACGCAAAAATAATTGCTCAAAAATATATACAAAGAGAATTAATTCGCATAGGAACAGAAATCACACACGATGCTTTTGAAGAAACCTCAGATGTGTTGGAATTATTGGATAAAGCCGAAACCAATTTATTAGCCATAGGCGAAAAAAACTTTCGCAGCGACTACACCGATATGCACGCTTTAATTAAAGAGGCCATTTCTGAAATTGAAGAAGTAAAAAAACACAGTGGTGGTCTCAGTGGCGTTCCTTCTGGATTTCCCGAATTAGACAGAGTTACCAACGGTTGGCAAAAAGGCACTTTACTTATTTTAGCTGCTCGTCCTGCTATGGGTAAAACAGCTTTTGCTCTTTCGATGGCCCGCAACATGGCCGTGGATACCAATACGCCCGTGGCTTTCTTTTCCTTAGAGATGTCGGCCGTAGAATTAGTCACACGTCTTATTTCTAGCGAATCTGAACTCAGTGCCGACAAATTAAAAAAAGGAAATTTGGAAGATTGGGAATGGGTACAATTGAGTACGAAAGTAGAAGCTCTCTCCAAAGCCCCTTTATTTATTGATGATACGCCTGCTCTCACTATGTTTGAACTACGTGCAAAATGTCGTCGATTGAAACAAAAACATAATATTCAAATGATTTTTGTAGATTATTTGCAACTCATGCAAGGAGGCAGTGAATATAAAGGGAATCGAGAACAAGAAATTAGTCAAATTTCAAGACAGTTAAAAAGTTTATCCAAAGAATTGCGCATTCCCGTATTGGCTCTTTCCCAACTAAGTAGAGCCGTGGAAACACGAGGCGGCACAAAAAAACCACAACTTTCCGACTTACGTGAATCGGGCGCTATTGAACAAGATGCCGATATGGTTATGTTTATTTATCGTCCAGAGTACTACAAAATAGACAAAGATGAATTGGGCGATACCCAAGGAAAAGCCGATATTTTGATTGAGAAACACCGAAGTGGTCCCACCGCAGAGGTGCGTTTACGATTTATTCAAAATTTTGCCAAATTTGAAAGCAATGAAGATAGTGACTTCCCCGAAAATAAAGCGGGACAAATATCCTCTATGAACGCCAACAATAATTTTGACAGCAATCAAGCCTCTTTTGTAACTATGCAATCGAGTTTAAATGGAAAAGCACCTTTTGAAGATCTGAATAGAGGCGCCGACAACATGCCTTTTTAATCATGAAACGAATTCTTGTTTTTGCCTTTCTTTTGTTCGGATTTTGTGGATATCAAACGAAAGCCGCTCAGTTGTTAATTCCCATGGATGAAACCCAAAGTAATCATTTGAAAGCTTATGGAATTGCGTATTGGGTACTTGCTCAAGGGGGAGAAATGAGTTGGTTACTCAATTATAGAGGGGGTAGTTTCTTGCTGCCCTACTCCAAAGAAATAGAACGAGAATGCGCCCTACGCGAAGTATCTTCTCAGCTATTGGCCGATGCCCAAGTAGGCAATATTCGTCACGAAATTGCACAAGCCGATATCAATATGGATGAGGTCAAAATGCACAAAGCACCCAAAATTGCCGTATATTCTCCCAAAAACAAATTACCTTGGGATGATGCCGTAACGCTAGTGTTGACGTATGCCGAAATTCCATACGATTTAATTTATGATGAGGAAGTACTCTCTGGGGTATTACCCCTTTATGATTGGCTACACCTACATCATGAAGATTTCACTGGTCAATTTGGTAAATTTTGGGCTGGCTATGGCAACCAAGCATGGTATAAAGAAGATGTAGAAGCCGCTAAAACTCGCGCCCATACACATGGATTTGAAAAAGTATCCCAACTTAAACTCGCAGTGGCTAAACAAATTCGCGATTTTGTTATGGGAGGTGGTTTTTTATTTGCCATGTGTTCAGCACCCGATAGCTACGATATAGCCTTAGCCGCTGAAGGGGTCGATATTTGTGATGTTCCTTTTGATGGCGACCCCATCGAAAGTGGGGCACAATCCAAATTGGATTATAGCAAAACCTTCGCATTCAAAGATTTTAATCTAATATTCAATCCCTATCAATACGAAATTTCAAATATAGACGTTACCGAAACGCGTCCCAAAACACTAAATGAAAAAAATGATTTTTTCTCTCTTTTTGAATTTTCGGCCAAATGGGATTGGGTGCCAAGTATGCTTTGCCAAAATCATCAACAAGTAATTAAAGGATTTATGGGACAAAGCACCGCTTTTGACAAACGCTTGTTAAAATCCAATGTTTTACTTTTGGGCGAAAATAAAGCACAAGGCGAAGCTCGTTACATACACGGGGAATATGGCAAAGGGATGTGGACTTTTTTAGGAGGACATGATCCAGAAGATTACCAACATTTTGTAGGCGATCCACCTACTGATTTGAACCTATACCCCAACTCTCCAGGCTATAGACTTATTTTAAACAATATTTTATTTCCTGCAGCAAAAAAAGAAAAACGGAAAACCTAATAGGAAATAAATTCAATATACAAAACTTCTCGCATTAAAGACTTTGGCGAATACGAATCAATTTTGAAAGCAAATCTTCCAATAAATCTAATTCCAACATATTGGCTCCATCGGAAAGTGCTTTGGATGGATTGGGATGTGTTTCAATAAATAAACCATCTACCCCGACGGCTATTGCTGCTTTTGCTATAGTTTCTATCATTTCGGGCTGCCCCCCTGTCACCCCACAATTTTGATTGGGTTGTTGCAAAGAATGCGTAACATCCATAATGACGGGAACCTCACATTTTTGCATAATAGGAATAGATCTAAAATCAACTACTAAATCTTGGTATCCAAAACTATTGCCTCTTTCAGTAAGCATAACATTCACATTGCCTTCATCTTGAATTTTGTGAACCGCATGGCGCATGGCATCAGGAGAAAGAAATTGTCCTTTTTTGATATTAATCCAACGTCCTGTTGCCGCAGCCGCTAGTAAAAGATCCGTTTGACGACACAAAAAAGCAGGAATTTGTAATATATCAACATAGTCTGCAGCCATCTGTGCCTCTTCTACTGAATGGATATCGGTAATAACTGGAATATTTAATTTTTCTCGTATTTGAGATAATATTTGAAGCCCTTCAATATCGCCTATACCCGTAAAAGAATCTTTCCGTGAACGATTTGCCTTTCGATAAGAAGCCTTAAAAATAAAGGGAATTTCCAATTTATTACAAATAGCATAAATGGTCTCCGCTATTTCAAAAGGCATTGTTTCATTTTCAATGACACAAGGACCTGCAATTAAAAAAAATAAATTTTTCGGATTTTTGACTAAGGATGGATACATAATTTTATTTTTAGAGTTCAAAGATACTATTTTTTTTACTTATTCTTTATCGTCGCTTTAATCAAAAGAAAAAAATTGTCAACAATGTGAAAACAACTATATTTAATATCCTATTTTACATTACTTAAATTTATATTACTTTTGTAAAAAATATATAAATTTGAAAAAAGTAGCATTTTATACCCTAGGTTGCAAACTCAATTTTGCAGAAAGTTCGGGGCTTTCTCAACAATTTGTAGAAAAAGGATATGAGATTGTCGATTTTAAAGAACAAGCCGATATCTATGTTATCAATACTTGTACAGTGACCGCGATGGCTGAAAAAAAATGTCGTCAAAGTATACAAGCTGCTATCGCACGTAATGCCAAAGCAAAAATAGCTGTGATTGGTTGTTTTTCTCAATTGCGTTCCGAAGAAATCTCAAAAATACAAGGTGTAGATTATATTCTTGGCAATGCAGATAAACACCTATTGATTGAACTTTTTGAAAAAAATGAAATTCAAAATTTGTCGATGCCCGAAGTAGGTCTACAAAAAGAATTTTATCCATTTTATTCGGTAGGGGGACGCACCCGTTCTTTTTTTAAAATTCAAGATGGGTGCGATAATTTTTGTACCTATTGCGCCATTCCCTTTGCTCGTGGGCGAAGCCGAAGTAATACCCTTGCACAAACACTGAGCAAAGCCAAAGAAATTGCCCACACAGGCGCAAAAGAAGTGATTTTAACGGGCGTTAATATTGGTGATTTTGGACGAAAAAATGGAGAAACATTTTACGATTTAATTCAAGCTTTAGATGTGATCGAAGGTATTGAACGATTCAGAATTTCTTCCATTGAACCCGATTTACTTACCGATGAAATCATCCAATTTGTATCTCTTTCTCAAAAATTCATGCCCCATTTTCATATTCCCTTACAAGCAGGCAACAATGAGGTTTTAGCAAATATGAAACGACATTATCAACGAGAACTTTTTGCAGAGAGAGTGTATAAAATCAAAGAAGTAATGCCTCAAGCATTTATTGCAGCCGATGTAATTGTGGGTTTTCCCAGCGAAAGCGAAGTCCAATTTGAGGATGCGTATCTTTTTATGGAATCTCTCCCCCTATCCGCACTCCACGTATTCACCTATTCTTCACGACCTGGCACTCTTGCTGCCAATATAAAAGCGCTCTCCAATAGTGCTGAAAAATCGGAAAGAAGTCGTCGTCTACATGCACTTTCCGACCAGAAAAAAGAAGCATTTTATAAACAAATGCTGGGGAGTAATATGCCCGTTTTATGGGAAGCTGAAAAAGAAACCCCTTTTATGTATGGGTTTACCCCCAACTATATCAAAGTAAAAGCCCCTTACAAATCCAATAAATCCAATGCAATTGAATGGCATACTTTAAAATCTATGGAAAGAGACCGTGATAAAGATTGGGTTTGCTATTAAAATTTTTTGTACTTTTGCAAAGTAATTGGATCAATCTATATGAAGTATCTACAAGTGTGCACATATACAACATACGCTTTTACTAGCTAGACTACATTTCACTTATTTAATAAATCTACGTATATATGAAAAAAGACAACGACTACTTGATCTATGGCATTCGTCCTATGATTGAAGCAATCAAAGGAGGCAAAGAAATTGAAAAAGTAATGCTTCAAAGTGGCACCAAAGGCGAATTGATGCAAGAACTCAGCGCTTTGCTCAAAGAACATCAAATTATCAGTCAATTTGTACCTATCGAAAAATTGAATCGGATGTGTGTGGGCAATCACCAAGGTGTTGTTGGTTTTATTTCACGTATTAGTTATCAAAAATTGGAGGATGTTTTACCCTGTGTATACGAAAAAGGCAAGGCCCCTTTAGTCGTTCTTTTTGATAGAATTACCGATGTGCGAAATTTTGGAGCCATGGTCAGAACCGCCGAATGTGCAGGAGTGGATGCCATTGTAATACCCGCACATAATAGTGCGCAAATTAATGAAGATGCGATAAAAACTTCGGCAGGGGCCATTCATACTGTACCTATTTGTCGAGAAGAAAATTTAAAAACGAGTATTCACTTTTTACAAGCCAGTGGATTACAAGTAGTAGCTGCTAGTGAAAAAGCCAAACAAGTATATACAAATATTGATTATACTAAGCCCACCGCCATTATTATGGGTTCAGAGGAAGATGGCGTTTCACCCGAATATTTAAAACTTTGTAATGAACAAATTTTTATTCCTATTAAAGGGGAGATTGAATCATTAAATGTTTCGGTAGCAAACGGAGTTATTCTATACGAAGTGGTACGCCAACGATAAAGACAAGTTAACGGTTTAGCGTGTTTTTAAAATAAACAAAGTCACACTAGGTCGCACCCCCACACGAAATGGGAATCCATTAAATCCACAACCCGTACTCACATACAGTTTTTGCCCGTTTTCTTGAGGATACATACCCGAAAAATGAGGATATAGGTATTGAGCAGGACTGTACTCTTTTTCACCTATACGCACGCCCATTTGCATGCCATGCGTATGCCCCGATAAGGTTAAATCAATTTGTGGATATTGTTTGTAAATAACCGAATCGAAATAACTTGGATCATGACTCAACAAAATAGTATATAAATTAGGCGCAATTTGTTTTATAGCAGTATCGATATTGCCTAATTTTGGAAAACGTTCGCCTTTACCCCAATTTTCGACTCCTACCAAAGCAATAGTGTCGCGCCCATGTATAATATTTACGCCCTCATTATTCAAACATTTCCACCCCAAACTTGCGTAAAAACAATCCATTTGATGAATGCTTTGCAAACTATCTTGAGGCTTTTTCCAAGTGACATACGAAGCATAATCGTGATTACCTTTTACGCAATAAATGCCATCTTTGGCTTTCAATTTTGCAAATATCGTATGATAGGGAAGCAATTCCTTGGTCGAAAAATTCACCATATCACCCGTAAACACTATTAAATCGGGTTTTGCTTCCATAATTTCAGCACAGAGTTTTTCGATACTTCCATGCTTAACAAAACTACCAATGTGCATATCCGAAAATTGAACAATCCGATAATCGTTAAACGCAGGTGGAATTTTAGAACTTTTGAGCGTTTCCGTTTTGAGTTTAAAATTGAAAACCGTAAAAATACTAGCATGAATAAGGATCAACAAACATATCAATCCAACAGATATAGCCCAATAATGAATATGTTTAATAAAACCTGTACCTAAGCGTATTTTAGTGATGGGAGCAATATCACTCAATAAATAAAAACAAGCCATCAAAAGTTTAGGAATAAAAAATATGACGGGAATACCTAGAAGATATGTACGTGCCACTGGCGACCACAAAGATAAATGCGCAACGGATAAAACACCTAGAAAAATAAATAAAAGCACTAAGGGCAAAAAATAAAAAAACACAATGCCCCATTTGAGCCATTTTTTTTTGATGGATAAAATCAATTGTCGTAATTTGAGCCATACATAATAATCCACTACAAAAACAAACAAAAAACCACCCAACATACTTTGATATTTGGGCAATTGAAGACTAAATAAAATAAAACAATACACTGCGGTGAGAATGTAAAAACTAAGTACACCGTATTTTTTTAAAAAATTTTTCATTTTTATCGACTTCGGATAAATTTATATGTAATGGTTCCTATTTGTTCCACAGGTGCATTTTCGTCAGGAGTAAATTTGGAACGGCTCGCTGCTTGCCGCGCTTTTTCCCAAAGATTTTCATCTAATGTAGTGGTGCCTTGCACGCCCACTTGCGTTCGAGTAATTTCCCCTTGAGGGTTAACCCATATTTTAACTACAACCACACCTTGTTCCTCTGAATCATACGCAGGTCGTGCCAAACTTTTGAGCGTTCGTCCTGTGACAGAAAAAGAAATTCCGCCATTGCCCCCCGAACCCCCATACCCACTTGCCTCTGGATTTCCATTAGGCTTTCCTTGATCTCCAATTCCACCTGCATTACCTTGAGAAGATGCCGTAGCATTTCTTTTTCCTGGGTATAAGGCATTTGGATTTAAAGCAGGCGTATTTGATTCTTGCACTCTTGGATTTTCAGAACTTTGTGACACCTTAGTTTTAGGCGTTTTTCGGTACATCTTCTTTTGTTTTTGCGAACTTATGGAAACCGTTTCCTCTTCATCTTGGGTTTGCATTTGTTCTTGATCAGGAGTAGGTTCATTTGCATTATTTTGCAATTGATTTTGTACCAATTGGTCCATTTGATGCTCACCCATTCCTTGATCACTAAATCCTAAGTTGACCTCTACCCCATATTCAGGGGGGGGAGGCCAAGTGCGATCCAAACCCATAAACCATAGGATAAGGAAGAGCAAGCCACAGACCAAAAGCGTGCCTATACCTGCAATAACATGACTTTCTTTCTCTTTTTTATCCATTTTATTCTTTAGGTGAAGTAGCTAAAAGCACCTTATGTTTAGCATTTGTTTGTTCATTTAGTTGATTGACCGCATCAATTACATTTACCACATATTGCACAGGCACTGTTTTATCAGAGCGCAGCACAATGGAAGCTTCGGTATCAGGTCCAATAAGAGCCGCTATAGCGGTGGGCAACTGATCCTCTTCAACCAAGGTTTGGTCGACAAAATACATATACTGATCGTTAATATATACTGTCAAAGTTTGCTTTGCCATGGTTTTGCTCGTACTATTGGGCAATAGCAATTTGATCGCATTGGGACTGACCAAAGTGGAAAGCAATATAAAAAAAATCAACAATAAAAAAACCAAATCGGACATAGAGGCCGAACTAAATTCCGTACTACGACGGAAACGCGTTTGAATTGCCATGTTTTTATTTATTTACGGGTTCATGCAACAAATCCATAAATTCAGTAGCACGGGCTTCGAGTATAAATACCATTTTTTCGATTCTTGCCACCAATAGATTATAGCATATATAGGCAATAATACCTACAATAAGACCCCCAACTGTGGTTACCATGGCTTGATACATTCCATCGGCTAATGTAGCCACATCAATATTGCTACCCTTGGAAGCCATATCAAAAAACACACGAACCATCCCCACTACAGTACCCAAAAATCCAATCATAGGTGCAGCCCCTGCAGTAGTAGAAAGCCAGCTAATATTTTTTTCCAATTTGGCCACTTCTAATTTACCTACATTTTCAATCGCTGCATTAATATCATTCAAGGGTTTCCCTATACGAGAAATTCCTTTTTCAATCATGCGTGCAATGGGACTTTGCGTGTTGTGACAAAGTGCTTTTGCCGAATCCAATCGACCATTGTGTACAAAATCACGAATACTATTCATGAAATTGCTTTGTTCTTTGGTAGCTCTACTAATGGTAATATACCGTTCAATAAATACATAAACCGTAATCAAAAACAAAAGTAAGAGAGGAATCATCAACCAACCACCTTTGACCGCTAAGTCGAAAATATGAATGGTTTCTTTGGTTTGGGCCACAAGAGGAGCCTGTGACTGAATTAAATTAGCTGTTTGTTCTACTACTTCTTGTACGGCAGCAACTGTATCGGCTACCACAGAAGTTTGTGTGATTTGTAAGAGCATAGATATCTATTTATTTTTTATGAATAGCGAAGTTACAAAAAATTACGAAATTATACTAAAAATTTTGTTGAGAAAATAAACAAAGCCGTGTTGATAAGCTTATTCGTTGAAAAATAATAAACAAAATAACGTATCTTTGTATTTGATTTTAATTTTTAACATATTTTTTATGCAAATTACTATAGAGGAACATTCAGGCTTTTGTTTTGGGGTAGTTTCGGCTATTGAAAAAGCAGAAAACGAATTGAAGAGTAGAGATATTTTATATTGCTTGGGGGATATTGTTCACAATAGTGCAGAGGTGGAACGTTTGGATCGTTTAGGATTAAAAGTAATTGATCTCAATCAATTTAAAAAACTAAAAAATGCAGCCGTACTAATTCGTGCACATGGCGAACCGCCTTCAACCTATCAAATAGCGAAAGCCAACCATATTCAACTCAAAGAAGCCACTTGTTTGATTGTGCTCAAACTACAAAAATTGGTAAAACAAGGATTTGAGGAAATGCAAACCCAAAATGGACAAGTACTAATCTATGGCAAGGAAGGACATGCCGAAGTAGTTGGACTCAATGGACAAACGGGCAATAGAGCCTTAGTTGTAAGTAATTTTGAAGACGTGAAAAAAATTCAATTTAATTGTCCCACTCTTTTATTTTCACAAACTACCATGAATGTGGAAGCATACGCCAAAATTAAAGCCTATATTGCCCAAAAATGTGCCTTATCCAATGTGTATTTTCATGCTACCGATAGTATTTGTTCACGTATGGCCCATAGAGCGGAACAATTAAAATTATTTGTACAGCATCAAGATGTGGTAATTTTTGTGAGTGGAGAAAAAAGTTCTAATGGTCAGTATTTGTATAGTATTTGTCAAGAAAACAATCCAAACTGTCATTTTATTTCCAATGTAGAAGATATAGAAACAAATTTTATTTATTTTCCAAACCAAAAACAAAAAGTAAACAAAATAGGTATTTGTGGAGCCACTTCCACCCCACTTTGGCTAATGCAAGCGGTGTCGGAACAACTCTCGCTATTAAACGATTCCATCGAATGTATTTAAAAAAACTCACACTCACTAATTTTAAAAATTACAGCCAAACTGAATTGACGTTTTCATTTCATGTCAATGCCTTTGTGGGCAATAACGGAATGGGAAAAACCAATTTATTGGATGCCATTTACTATCTTTCGTTTTGTAAGAGTTATTTCAATACCCTCGACAATCAAAATATTCAATACGATCAGGATTTTTTTGCGATTCATGGCAGCTACTCGCTAAATCAAGGCGACGAGACCATTAGTTGTATCCAAAAACGAGGACAAAAAAAAATAATGCGTTTCAACAAAAAAGAATACGAACGCCTATCTGATCATATTGGATTACTCCCTCTCATTATTATTTCACCCTACGATCAAGATTTAATTTACGATGGCAGTGAGTTAAGACGTAAGTTTTTAGATAGTGTTATTTCCCAATACGACAAAATTTATTTAGAACAACTTATTGCCTATTTACGTACTTTAGAACAAAGAAATAAATTGCTAAAACAAGACCATTTGGATGAAACCTTACTCCAAGTTTTCGATCAACAGTTAAGCCGATTGGCCGCGCCTATTTACGAGAAGCGAACTGCGTTTATGCAGGACTTTTTACCTTTGTTTAAAACCTATTATGCGCAAATTTCAGGTACATCCGAAGAAGTTGATATTGTATACCAATCTCACCTAGATCAAGCAATTCCTTTCGAGACCTTATTACAATCAGCCCTTGACAAAGATCGAATTTTACAATACACCTCCATAGGAATCCACAAGGATGATTTGCAAATGCTCATTGCTCATCGAGCGCTTAAAAAATTTGGTTCACAAGGACAACAAAAATCATTTGTACTCGCCATGCGCTTGGCTCAGGTTAGCATGATTGCTCAACTCAAAGGATTTTATCCCATTTTATTATTAGATGATATTTTTGACAAATTAGACAAAGAAAGAGTACGCCATTTAATGGCTTTGGTGGGACAAGATCATTTTGGACAAGTGTTTTTGACCGATACTGATTTACAAAGAGTACAACGTATTTTTGAAGAATATACCATAGAACATCAAATTTATCAAATTGAAAATGGACAAACTAAACGCATACACCCTTAATCATGGCAGACTATAATACTCGCCCCCTTAAAGGGGTAATTGGGGAATTGATGAACCTCTACGGCTGGAAAGATAAAATAGACGAAAAGCGCGCTTTAAACGCCTATGAAAAATGTGTCGAGCCCCCTATTTTGCAAGCAACTCAAAATATCTATATCAAAAATAGAGTATTGCATATTACCCTTAATTCTGCCGCTGCACGCAACAATTTTCAATATAAATTAGAAGAAGTAAAATTGGCCATCAACCAAGAAGTAGGACGCGCAATTCTCAATCACATTGAGCTTCATTGAAAAATAAATATTCATAAAAAAGAAGGAAACACGCTATATAAAATCGTTCTATAGCAAATATGATTTTATGAAATTAAATAAACTTTTTTAATTATAAAGAAAGCACCCTAGCCATTTCTAATAAAATAGGACTGACTGCCGAATGTTGTTTGACGGCTTTTGCAAAAGGCACATAATTGACTTTATTGTTGACCAAACCTATCATCACACCATGCTCACCTCTATTGAGCGCTAGCACGCCTTCGTAACCTAAACGTGAAGCCAATACTCTATCGGAACAAGAAGGGGCTCCCCCTCTTTGAATATGTCCTAAAATAGTTACTCGAGTTTGATAATTAGGCAAACGTTCAGTAACCATTTTTGCCACTTCTGCAGCGCCCCCCAACTCATCGCCTTCGGCCACAATAATAATACCCGAAGTTTTATTTTTACGTCTATCGTACAATAACTTAGACACCAATTGCTCAATATTCGTCAAACTTTCTGGAATCAAAATATTTTCGGCTCCACAAGCAATCCCGCTATTAAGTGCAATAAAACCCGCATCTCGGCCCATCACTTCTACAAAAAATAAAGTATCGTGTGAATCGGCGGTATCCCTCAATTTATCTACGGCTTCCACCACTGTGTTAATCGCGGTATCATACCCAATAGTATAATCGGTACCATATAAATCGTTATCAATCGTACCTGGAAGTCCAATCACTGGATATTTATAGCGCTCCGACAAAGCCAAAGCCCCTCTAAATGTACCATCTCCACCAATCACTACCAAAGCATCAATTCCTTCATCTTGTAAGTTTTGATATGCCAATGCTTGCCCTTCCTCTGTTTGAAATTCAGGACAACGCGACGATTTTAAAACCGTGCCTCCTCTTTGAATAATATTGGAAACAGAATATCCAAAAAAAGGTGCAAATTCTTTATTGATAAGTCCTTTGTACCCATGACTTACGCCCACTACTAATATTTTTTCATTAATTGCTGTACGCACCACCGAACGAATGGCCGCATTCATGCCTGGCGCATCCCCTCCAGAGGTTAAAACAGCTATTTTTCTAATTTGACCTGCAGACATTTTAAGACTCTTTTTTAGTTGTATTTGTTTTTTTGCTTGTGGCTTTAGCTGTGCTTGCTTTAGCTTTAGCGGTACTTGCTTTGGCTTTAGTAGTGGAAGTTTTCGTTGTTTTAGCCGTTTTTTTTGTAGCCGCAACTTTGGTTTTACTTGCCGTGGTTTTGGCCTTTACTTTTTTTTCTTCACTTTTGGAAGTTGATGTAGTCTTTGCTCCTTTGCGAAAAGAAGAACGAGAAGCAGAAGTGGGGCCCACTTCAATCAATTTGAGACAATCGTCCAAAGTTAGGGATATTGCATCCGTGTTTTTTGGTATTTTATAATTTTGCTTTTTATACACAATATACGGACCAAAGCGACCATTCAAAACTTGAATATCTTGCTCTTGAAATATTTTAATTATTTTTTCAGCATCCGCTTTTCGTTTAGCTTGAATCACTTCAATCGCTCTAGTTTCGGTAATTTCGAGAGGGTCGTCGGTTTTTGGAATTGAAATAAAGAGTGAATTATGACGAATATATGGACCAAAACGACCAATCCCTGCCACCATTTCTTTGTCCTCAAACAAACCTATCACCCGAGGCAATTTAAATAATTCCAAGGCATCTTCTAAAGTAAGAGATTCTATGGATTGCCCTTTTTTAAGTCCTGCAAATGTAGGCTTCACATCCGAATTGGTTTCACCCATTTGGGCTACAGGTCCAAAACGACTAATTTTCACATAAATATTTTGAGCTGTTTTAGGATCAATTCCTAAAAGCCGTTCGCCACTCACCCTTTCGGAATTTTGTGCAATGTCAACTTGTTTATGAAAAGGATGATAAAAATCGCTAATCATTTTATCCCACTTTTGCAAACCTTGAGCCACTTCGTCAAACTCTTTTTCTACTTGTGCTGTAAAATTAAAATCGACGATAGAATTAAAATTATCCATTAAAAATTGATTGACCAAACTACCTATATCCGTAGGGAAAAGTTTCGATTTTTCAAAACCCGTTTTTTCCTCTAAATTCGTTTCGGTGATTTTGTTTTGGTTTAATTCCAATTGTATATACGGACGCATATATCCATCGCGATCTTCTTTGACAATATATTCACGTTTGAGAATAGTAGCAATAGTGGGCGCGTAGGTAGAAGGTCGACCAATGCCTAATTCTTCCATTTTCTTCACTAAACTAGCTTCCGAATAACGAGGAGGTCTTTGCGTAAATACTTCTCGACTCTGGGCTTGATTGAGCTGCAAAATTTCCCCGTTTTTTATAGGAGGTAGCATTCCTTCTTCATTTCTTTTTTGAGTCAAATCTTCATCGTCGAGCGATTCCATATAGACCTTCAAAAACCCATCAAATAATAACACTTCTCCTTTGGCAATAAAATTTTCGGAACGATTGCTTACGGAAATAAGTACTTGTGTTTTTTCTAATTCTGCATCACTCATTTGAGAAGCAATGGTTCTCTTCCAAATTAAATCGTATAAACGAACCAAGGCGGCTTCACCTGTAATAGAGGTTCTATCCATATACGCTGGACGGATTGCCTCATGCGCTTCTTGAGCCCCTTTGGTTTTAGTAGCATAATGTCGCGTTTTTACATATTGTGCACCATAGCTTGCAACGATTTGTTCTTTGGCCATATTCAAGGCCAAATTTGACAAATTGACCGAGTCGGTACGCATATATGAAATTAAACCTTGTTCATATAATTGTTGGGCCACATACATGGTTTTAGTAACTGAAAAACCCAATTTACGACTGGCCTCTTGTTGTAAAGTAGAGGTTGTAAAGGGAGGCGCAGGACTTTTTTTAGAAGGTTTGGTTTCTATACTCGACACCTTATAGCTGGCCTTTGTACAAGCTTCTAAAAAAGATTTAGCTTCTTCTTTTTGTACAAAACGGGTATCTAATTCGGCCTCTACACTAAAAGGAGAATCCGTTTTTTGAGAACTAAAATTACCCACTACTTTAAAAGCAGAAGTTTCTTCAAACGTTTTAATAGACTCTTCGCGATCTACAACCAATCGGACAGCTACAGACTGTACTCGACCTGCCGAAAGTTGCGGACGGACTTTACGCCACAAGATGGGAGATATTTCATAGCCTACCAAACGATCCAATACCCGACGGGCTTGTTGTGCATCCACTAAATTATAATCTAAAGATCGTGGATTTTCTATGGCGTGTAGTATCGCAGTTTTGGTGATTTCATTAAAAACAATACGTTTTGTTTTTTGAGGTTCCAATTTGAGAACTTGTTCCAAATGCCAAGCAATAGCTTCTCCTTCACGATCCTCATCGGATGCTAACCATACCATCTCTGCCGTCTTTGCCGATTTGACCAAATCGGAAATTACTTTTTTCTTGTCGGCAGAAATTTCGTATTTGGGTTCAAAACCATGTTCAATGTCAATACTTATTTGACTTTTAGGTAAGTCACGGATATGTCCAAAACAAGATAATACTTGATAATCTTTTCCCAAGAATTTCTCGATAGTCTTCGCTTTTGCAGGAGACTCAACGATTACTAAATTTTTTGCCATTCTTTATTTTTTAAAACCGCTGCAAATGTACATAAAATTTTTATTTGTTGTACATCTTTTTTATATAGGGAGTTCGATACTATATTTTTTTTGCGATTTGTTAGGTAGGTTGCGTGCACGCAACCATGGGTTATACATTTTTAAAATTTGATACGATACACCCTGAGTTTTGGCAAAAGCAAATAAATTTGGAATTGCCGTATCTACCTCTATAGTCTTCACTTTTAAAGGTTCATACATATCTTGTTCGCGCAAAAATAAACCATAATCTGCAGGATGTTCATAGATTTCTTTCATTGCCAAAATACGAAAAACATAGCGAAGGGTTTCATCGGGAAGGTGCATTTGATAATAATCGGAAATTTCTTGTGTGCGAACATGATAATTAATATTTCCTTCGCCCGTATTGTAGCTAGCAGCCACTAAAGTCCAACTTCCAAAGCGTGCATACGCATGTTGTAGATACCGACAAGCTGCATGGGTTGATTTTTCAACATGATTGCGTTCATCCACAAATTCGTTGACCTCTAATTTATAGAGTTGTGCCGTAGGTTTTATAAATTGCCAAAAACCAGCCGCTCTAGCTGATGACACTTGATTGATAAACGAACTTTCGATCATAGCCAAATATTTGAAATCATCGGGTACTCCCTCCTCTTTGAGAATAGGTTCTATCACTGGAAACCAACGGTTGGCACGCTTTATCATTAAAATTGTATTCGATTGCCAATAGGTATTTACCAACAATTCCCTATCATAGCGTTCTCGCACATGAAAAATCTCCATAGGAACTTTCTCGCCAGCAAAACTTAAACTATCCTTAATAAGAGGGCTATATATTTTATAATTTCGATTAAAAGCTTCTTTGTATAGAGCATCGGCTTCATTCTCCTGGGTATTGATAAACGACACCAAAGAAAAGATCGCAATACTCAACAAAGAAAGGGTCATAATACCGAAGCAAATCGATTGAAAATATTTTTTAGAAAATTTCATACGAAAATAATTATATAAAAGGCGTTTTAAAATCTTTCAAGCACAGTCCCGCATGATCCTTAGGCGAAAGTAATGGATTTGTAATTTTCCAATCAATACCTAATTGTGGATCGTCCCATTTTACAGACATTTCCGATTGAGGAGCATAAAACGCATCCACTTTGTAACAAAAAATAGTATCTTCCCTCAAAGTGGAAAACCCATGCGCAATCCCTGGAGGCATCAAAAACTGAAGTTTGTTTTCTTCACTTAGCTCGACCGATACATGTTGTCCATAGGTGGGTGAGTTTTTACGAATATCCACGGCTACATCCAAAACAGCTCCTTTGATAACTCTTACCAATTTGGCTTGAGCATAAGGAGGCGCTTGAAAATGCAAGCCTCTCAAAACACCTTTTTTCGATTTGGATTCATTATCTTGAACAAAGGTATAGGATAATCCTGCCTCTGCCCATTTTTTGGCTGAATAGGATTCGTAAAAATAACCTCTCTCATCGCCAAAAACATCGGGCTTTACAATAATCACCCCTTCTATATTTGTTTTTATAAATTCCATATTTTTTTTTATAAATGAACGGCTTCATTGTAGGCCACAGCCACGGCTTCCATAAACGCTTCCGACAAAGTGGGATGAGGGTGCACCGCACGAATAATATCCTCGGCAGTAATATGCTGTTGACGAATCATCAAGGCTTCGGATATCATTTCAGTTACATTTTCACCTATCATGTGACAAGCTAGCAATTGATTGGTTTTTGCATCAAAAATAACTTTGATAAAACCATCTCGAGCGCCTGCGGCAGTAGCTTTACCTGAGGCTGTAAATGGAAATTTACCTACTTTAATTTCATAGCCTGCTTCTAGCGCTTTTTTCTCGGTCAAACCCACCGAAGCCACCTCTGGTGAGGTATAGGTGCAACCTGGAATATTTGAATAATCTAAAGGTTGTGGATTTTGTCCTGCCATTTTTTCAACACAAATTAATGCTTCATGCGAAGCCACATGCGCCAAAGCCGCTCCTGGGGTAATATCACCTATGGCATACACTCCTTCTACATTGGTTTGATAGTATG
>JAVVPL010000034.1:0-18353 GCA_036655775.1 Bacteroidales bacterium
TCAACAAGATGTATACTTCCGCTATTTATATCCATTACTATATTATTATTAAATTTGCAAATATAATTGTTCTATTTGCTTTAGCTTTTCAGGAGAGATAAATGAGGCTTTTAATAGAGATAAATTTTGAAAAAAATGCGTTTAAAAAAAATAATACTAGGTGGTTTGCTATTGAGTCTTAGCTTTCCTTTGTTTGCACAGAATGTAGCGATGGGCCACTGGCGTACGCATTTTGCAAGCACAGCCATCCATTCGGTTTTTGATGAAGGAAATAGAATTTATGCGGCCTCTAGTACGGGATTGTTTTATGTCGATTTACGCGACAATACCCTCAGTCAAATATCAAAAATACAAGGATTAAGTGGAATAGATATTAGTAAAGCGGGCTATCATAAACCCACAGGGCAAATTTTAGTTTGTTATGCTGATGGAAATATCGATATACTAGATGGCGCCCGAGTGATCAATATTCCTGATATTAAACGAAAAAATATTTCTGGAGATAAAACCATACATACTATATTTTGGAAAAATCAATATGCGTATTTAGCCTGTGGTTTTGGCATTGTGGTGCTGGATATGTCGAGAAGAGAAATCAAGGATTCCTATTTTATTGGCGAAAACAGTACCGCTCTATCTATTTATGATGTGGGGATTGATGAAAATTTAATTTATGCAGCCACGGCCAAAGGGATTTATTATGCCTCTAGTTCATCACCCAATTTGAGTGATTATAAAAATTGGACTTTAGATACTGTTTTACCTGCTTCAAAACAGCAACAAGCCTTTTCGCTATTGAGAAAAGTAGGTGCTACCTATATTGCGGTAACTATAGATACACAGAAATCTAAAGACCTTCTATATAGAGGTGAAATTGCTAAAAAATGGAGTCAATGGGATGAAACAAATGTGAATGCCGTGAGTAATATTTGTGTGCAATCTAAAGATTTTTTACGGATTACCAAAGGAAATGCGGGATATTGGGAAATAGGACTTTATGATTTTGATTTTAATCTACAATATGTAAAAAAAATAAATTTTGGCGATCCCAATAGAGTTAAACCTCGCGAAGCTTTAACCAAAAAAGAGGTGCTGTGGATAGGACAAGGTGATGGCGCTTTAAATGCGTCAGAGAATAAAGGAAGCTCAAATAATTGGTATGCAATTCAAGGACCTTCCTCTAATGATGCCTATGCTTTGTCGCAGGGCAAACATTCTTTATTAATGTGTGCGGGTGGACTTGCTCTCGATTTTAGGCCAGAGTATCGTTTTTTTCAATGTAGTAAATTTGAAGATAATACCTGGTCTTGGTTCAATGCCAATATCGAAGAATATAAAGACTTACGTTCCTCAACCGATGCCACTTCAGCACAAGAAGATCCCTTAAAAGAAGGGCATATCTTTATATCTTCAGCCTTGAATGGACTTTGGGAATTTCAAGATAATCAAATAGTAAATCATTATACCCCTAAGAATAGTGCATTACAGTATTTTCAGGGGGATAGCTCCAACGGTTGTAGAATTAATAGTATTGCCTTTGATTATGCAGGTAATTTATGGATTAGCAATTCGGGTGCCGTCGATGCAATGGTAGTGAAACGTTTAGATGGAACTTGGCAATCGTATAGTATTTCCACTTTGTTTTCGCAGGAAATAGGTGAAATCATGGTTGATTATTGGAATCAAAAATGGATACTTGGACGTGGGGGTAAATTGTTTGTATTTAAAGAAGATGCTCCTCAAAGTAAGATTTTATCGGTGGATATAAACAGAGGAAATGAACTCGAAGTTTCTATGGTCAATTGTATGATTGAAGATGAGGATGGCTTTATATGGATAGGTACAGAAAGAGGAGTGCGTGTGATTTATACCAATGCCAAAATGTTTGAAAATCCAATAGGAACGGTCTCTTCCGTAGAATGTAAAACTATTCCGTATGTATATGATGACAAGGTGGTAGAATTGCTAAAAAATGAAATGGTTACCGCTATCACTATTGACGGAGCCAATCAAAAATGGATAGGAACCCAATCGAGTGGAGTGTATTTGATGACTAGCGATGGCTCCAAAGAAATTCATCATTTTACTACCGAAAATTCGCCTATTTTATCAGATAGAATTATTGATATCAGCGTGAATAGAGAAAATGGAGAAGTTTTTATAGGAACGGATAAAGGCTTAATTGCATATAGAGGGGTAGGCACGGTGGCTGGTAAAGAAAAAGCAAAAGCTCTTGTATTTCCAAATCCTGTCAAACCCGATTATCAAGGTTTGATAACCATTAAAAATTTGCCATTTAATGCCGATGTCAAAATCACGGATCTCACAGGTAACCTTATTTATCAAACAAAAGCCGTGGGGGGGCAGGCGGTATGGGATGGTTATAATTTTAAAGGAAAACGTCCCAATTCTGGGGTGTTGATTGTGTTTGCTAGCAATGCGGATGGTTCTTTAAAAGTGGCGGGTAAAATCTTTTTTGTGAAATAATATGATAACTCCCACTTTAGGAATCGTTCTTCAACAAATAAAGTATGGCGAAACCAGTATTATCGTAAAAATATATACACAAATTTACGGTTTACAGTCGTATATTGTAAAAGGAGTACGTGCTAGTAAAACAAAACAAAAAACAGCTCTTTACTTGCCTTTGACACTATTAGATATGCAAGTGTATCATTCCAAAAAGCAACAAATTCAATATATTAAAGAAGCCAAAATAGCTTACCCATACCAGAATATATATACTCAAATTCAAAAAAGTACAGTAGTCGTATTTTTAGCCGAAGTACTCCAAAAATGTTTGAACGAAGAAGAAGCCGATGTGAATTTATTTCGATTTTTATATCAAAGTTTAATTGATTTTGATAAAGAAACCGCACATTACGCCGATTTTCATCTATTGTTTTTGGTAGATTTGAGTCGATATTTAGGTTTTGCACCTCAAATGATTTCCTCTGCATTACAAACCAAAGCTTCCTTATATTTCGACTTAAGAGAAGCTTGTTTTATAAGTTGTCGCCCCACTCATCCCGATTATGTGGAAAATGAAAATGCTATTTTATTGAAAATGCTTTTCAATTACAGCACGCAAACAAAGCCTGTTGCGTTTTGTGCTGAACACCGATCGTTTTTATTAAAATGTTTAATACGCTATTATGCCTTACATCTGTCGGATATGGGGGAAATCCGTTCTTTAGATATTTTACATGAAGTGTTCACTACTTAGCTTTGGGGGCATAGTGTGTTTCTTCCCATAGCCGAATAAAAGGTTCAATATGTTCTGGATCTATGCGTTTGGTAACAATACGTTTATCTCTATCAAGTACATAAATGGTAGGTGTACTGTTGATATTCCAAAGATCATTGTAGTCGATAGTGGCCGTTTTTCCCATTAAATTAATCCAATCGTATTTTTGTTCTTGAATATATTTTTTCCAGGCTTCTATGTCGGTATCTTTATTGATTGCAATCACTTCCATATCCAATTCTTTGCCATGTTGGTGGTAGATTTCCAAAAGTTTAGGTAAGGCTTTTTTGCAGTGACCGCAATTCATTTCCCAAAATATAATCACCGTATATTTTTTAGGAGAAGAAAAAACAGACACCCAATTTTCCTTTTTGCTTCCAATAGAAGTGTCGGGACACATAAATTCTGCAGGTTTATTGCCTATAAGTAAAGGTTTTTCTCTTTTGATTCGTTTGGCAAAATTTTCAATAATCGCTTCTGAGGTCCAATAGGCCTCCCCGCCAAGATAATATTTTTCGGCTAGATATACCCAAATGGCATCTTGTCCAATAATTTCCGAGCGTTGATATTTATCCACAGGATACCAAACTGTATATTTGAAAAGTTCTTTATTACAACGTGTTTTTTCTATTATTTCTTCGATCCCAAATTTGATAGAATCGGGATGTTGTGGAAGTACTTTGTCTATATAGTTTTCAAAGCGTTGGTGGAATATAGGGGTACGCAACAAGCGATCGTCACACAAATTAATATTATCAAAATAATGAGCTTTGTAATATTGATAACGCCATTCTTGTTTTAGTGAATCAGGTATATTTTGAGGCGCTTGAGGTACCTCTATTTCTTGTTGGGCTTTAAAAATTAGCGACATTACATGATCGGGATGCGCTTTGGTAAAATCGATTTTATGATTTTCAAATTTGCTATATAATAAATTCATGGCCTCTCCCAATTGTTTTAGCAATTTTTCATTATTGCTATCTTTAGCTGCTTTGTATAGTTTTTGAATGGAGTCCATCGCTAGGTAGTTAGCTTTTCCCGCTTCCGCAAAATCTTGGTAAAGTTTATTTTCAGGCGAATTTGTAAATACAACCTCATCACTTAAATATGGATATGAGGTTTCGATTCCAAACTTTTGATCTTTGTCTATAATTACTTCGGTAAATCGTTTGTCGGCCGAAATCAATAAATACAAACCGCCTTCTTTGGGGGCTGTATTTTTGAAAACATATTTTTTTGTTTTTGCATTATAGGTGGCCGTGTCGGTAATATACTGCGTATTCCAATAATATCTACCTAACAATAAAACATGATTCAGACTATCAGGATAGTCTTTTACTTTGACTGTAAGTTCAAAACTGTTTTTGTCTTGTGAAAAAGCAAGACTACTCAAAAGGAGTAAGCCTAAAATTAAATGAATTCGTTTCATAGAATAATAATAATAAAATTTATAACAAAAATACATCAAATTCACTTTAAAAAAAAATACAAACAGACTTTTATTGATAACTTATTGAAGAGGTATTTTTTTTGTAGTTTTTTTTTAGTACTTTTACATGAAGGAGTATTGGGTAAACATTTTGATCTAATAGAATGGGTCTTTGGGTTTAAGTGTTTGTTTTATGAATAAATAGAAATAAACAGTACCTTCAAATCGAAGGAAAGAGTGTTCTATAAATATCATATAAACCTCAACTTAAAAGTATTTTGAACATGAATATAAAAAATAAAAAAATAATGCCGCAAGCATTTACATGGTTTTTGTTAATGTCTGTTTTTTCGTTATTTATTTTTGCGTGTAGTAGCTATACTTCCTCAAAAGCAAAATTGAAAGAGGAGGCCAATGTATCGGCTCTAAATTTAAATTTCCCTGATTTTAATGCCGATTCGGCTTTACTATTTGTTAAAAAACAATTGGCCTTTGGGCCGCGAATTCCCAATTCAAAGGCGCAAAAAGAATGTGCTTTGTATTTGCAAAAACACATGCAACTCTATGCCCCCAAAGTAGAAGTGCAAGAATTTAGTATGCCCAATTGGGAAGGAAATCATTTGAAAGGCTACAATATTATTGCTTCTTTTAATCCCGAAAATAAAAATCGATTACTATTGGCTGCACATTGGGATTCTAGGCCGTATGCAGATCATGATCCAGAGGTAAAAAATCATAAAACGCCTATTCCAGGCGCCAATGATGGCGCTAGTGGCGTGGCGGTATTGATGGAAGTGGCTCGTTTGTTGGCACAACAAACACCCCATATAGGCGTTGATATTATTTTCTTCGATTTGGAAGATGTAGGTACGCCTGAATGGGCAAATTCAACGCAAGAAGATACATGGTGTTTGGGTTCACAATATTGGGCACAACACTCCCATACGCCAACATACACGGCTAAATATGGAATTTTGTTGGATATGGTAGCTTGTCACAATCCGAATTTTACCAAAGAAGGCACCTCTATGTATTATGCGCCAGATATTATGAATGAAATATGGCGTATTGCAGGGCAATTGGGGTATGGACAAGCTTTTCCAAGTCAACTTACAGGCGCTATTTTAGACGATCATTTGTATGTAAATAAATTGGCATCTATTCCTATGATTGATATTATTCATTACGATCCCAATTCAAAAAGTGGTTTCTTTCCTTATTGGCATACGATCAAAGATGATATCGAACAGGTTAATCCGCAAACGATGGAAATGGTAGGCGAATTGTTGATGACTGTTATTTTCAACCAGGCAAAATAAAAAAGTATGCAACTCAAAAATTTAGCAAAGCAAACTGCCATATATGGGATTCCATCAATTGTGGGGCGTTTTTTAAACTTTTTATTAGTTCCTCTTTATACCTATTCTTTTATACCCGCAGAGTATGGAGTAGTAACGGAATTTTATGCGTATATGGCATTTTTCATGGTATTACTTACCTATGGAATGGAGACTGCATTTTTTCGTTTTATTCAAAAATATAAATCGTATACCGCTGTATATAGCACGAGTTTATGGTCTTTACTCTGTACGTCATCCATTTTTTTTCTAGCTGTATTTTTAAACAAAGAGAGTTTGGCCAATTGGATGGGTACGAGTGGAGCTAGTTCCTATATTCTCTGTTTTGCCTTGATATTAGTGGCTGATGTGTTATCGGTATTGCCCTTTTGTTTATTGAGAGAAGAAAATAAAGCGTTCCGTTTTGCGATATTGAAAATGATCAATATCGCCACCAATATAGGTTTAAATTTATTTTTTATATTATACTGTCCCCATGTTTTACATGCCAATCCCGATTCGTGGATTCGGCTTGTGTATGATCCGAATATAGGGGTGGGTTATATTTTTATTTCCAATTTAGCCGCGAGCCTGCTTACTTTGCTTTTGTTGTTTCCTGAGTGGAAAAAATTTCATTTCAATTTCAATTATAAGTTATGGAAAGAAATTATGATCTACGCATTACCTGTAATGGTTTGGGGAATGGCTGGCATTGTCAACGAAACTTTTGATAGAATTTTGTTACGTTATTTAATTCCAGACACGCAAGATGCCTTGTATCAATTGGGCGTTTATGGTGCTTGTTATAAAATATCCATTGTGATGACCCTATTTATTCAAGCCTTTCGCTTTGCGGCAGAGCCTTTTTTCTTTAAGCAAGCAGAAGAAAAAAACGCACCTCAAGTATATGCGCAGGTGATGAAGTTTTTTGTGATTACGTGTGCATTTATATTTTTAATTTGTGTATTGTTTTTAGATTATTTGATGTATTTTGTAGGGGCTGATTTTCGTGTAGGCGTGGGCGTAGTACCCGTCTTATTGTTGGCTAATTTGTTTTTAGGTGTATTTTACAATTTGTCCGTATGGTATAAAATCACAGATAGAACACGAGTAGGAGCTTATATATCCACTATTGGTGCGGCTTTGACCTTGCTTTTAAATTTTGTATGGATTCCTATTTGGGGCTATCATGGTGCGGCATGGGCTACGCTTACTTGTTACTTTTGCATTGCGGTGATTTCTTATTTTTGGGGACAAAAATATTATCCGATACCTTATCCCTTAAAACGTATTTCTTTTTATATAGGATTTGTCATTGCCTTGTATATGCTTAAAGTTTTCTTTGTGCCTGCGCTTATGTTGTGGCAATTGATTTATGCTTTGGTAGCTTTGGCTATTTTCTGTACAACGCTTTTATATTTAGAGCGAGATAGTTTTAAAAATATACGAATCAAAATAAATAAAAAATAAAATGATGTTAGCAGTAAACATTATCAATGAATCCAAGCATGCTTTGCCCGAATATGAAACCTTGGCTTCGGCGGGTATGGATTTGCGTGCCAATTTAACGGAAGACCTACGATTGCAACCTTTGCAAAGAGCCTTGATCCCTACGGGTATCCGAATAGAACTTCCCATAGGTTATGAGGCGCAGGTGCGACCACGTAGTGGCTTGGCTATAAAAAAAGGAATCAGTATACTCAATTCGCCAGGTACTATCGATGCGGATTATAGAGGTGAAATAAAAGTAATCGTAATTAATTTGTCAAATGAAGATTTTCTTATCTCCGATGGGGATCGAATTGCACAAATGGTAGTCGCAAAACACGAACGCGTAGAGTGGAAACAAAGTGAAAATTTATCTCAAACGGATAGAGGAGAAGGTGGATTTGGTCACACTGGTAAATAAAACAATATACAGATGAAAATAATAATTCCGATGGCAGGCATGGGTAAACGCATGCGCCCTCATACATTAACTACTCCCAAACCGCTTATTCATTTGGCAGGAAAAGCCATAGTAGAGCATTTAATTGAAGAAATCGCCAGTGTAGTAAAAGAACCCATAGATGAGGTTGCATTTATTGTGGGACATTTTGGCACAGAAGTAGAACAGACTCTATTGCTTGCTGCGCAAAGAATAGGGGCAAAAGGAAGTATTTATTATCAAGAAGAAGCTTTGGGCACCGCGCATGCTATATTGTGTGCCGCTCCTTCTTTGGAAGGGAAAGTAGTGGTAGCTTTTGCCGATACTTTATTTTTTGCAAAATTTGATATTAGTTCCGATAAAGAGGCGATTATATGGACCCATCATGTGGCAGATCCGAGTGCTTTTGGCGTAGTATTAACCAATGAAAATGGACAAATTACGGGTTTTAAAGAAAAACCAGCCACTTTTGTTTCCGATCAAGCCATTATTGGTATTTATTACTTTAAAGATGGACACAATTTAGCTTCCGAATTACAATATTTAATCGATCAAGATATACGTAAAGGACTTGAATATCAATTGACGGATGCCCTTCAAAATATGATGGAAAAAGGAATGCTTTTTTATAGTGAAAATGTGGATGAATGGCTCGATTGTGGAAACAAAGATGCCACAGTTGCCACCAATCAAAGGGTGTTGATCCATAAAACCGCAACGCAATATATAGCTCCTTCTGTTGAATTGAAACAATCTCAGATTATTCCGCCCTGCTATATAGCCCAAGGAGTTAAAATCGAAAATAGTATTGTGGGACCCTATGTTTCCATTGGAGAAAATACAATAATTTCACATTCAGTGATCGAAAATTCTATTTTGCAAACCTCGGTAAATATTCAACATTGCAATCTCTCCAATTCAATGCTAGGTAATTCCGCCAAAGTGAAAGGAAAATCGTGCCAATTGAGTTTGAGTGATTTTTCGGAACTCCATTTTTAAATTTGTTAGCATGCGATATATACGAACTTCTTCTGTTGTTTTAGCTGTTTTTTTTCTGTTGTTTACCTCTGCGTATAGCGTAGTGGCTAAAAATAAAAAAAACGTAGCAATTCCTTCAGTACAAACTCTACTTGTGCGGCCACAGGCGGAGCAACTAGAGATAGATGCACTCTATATGGATGCTTTAAAACAATCGCTTATTGGAAATGAGGAAGCGGCTTTGGATTTGTATTTTAAATTAATAGACAAAGATCCGAATCATTCGGTGGCTTATTATGAAATAGCCCGTCTTCAAATACAGAAAAAAAAATATAAAGAGGCAATTGTATTTGCCGAAAAAGCCCTTCGCTTGCTTCCCGACAATCCATACTATCAGCTCTTGTTGGCCGAAATTTACAAATTTAATGGAATGTATACAAAGGCGATTGAACTTTATGAAAACCTGTCAAAACGCTATCCTTCCAATTTGGAATATACCTATGAATGGGCAAATGCCTATGTGTATCAAGGAGATATTAAAAATGCAATTCATGTATACGATTTACTCGAAAAAAGAGTCGGTGTCAACGATGAAACAGGCATGCTTAAATACAAAATGTACAAAGGCATCAATGATACCAAATCGGCTATTGCTGAAATAGAAGCATTGAGTAAACAATATCCTCGAGAAATAAAATATTTGGAAATATTGGCCGAAATTTATATGTCGCAAAAAGAGTACAAACAAGCCTTGACCTATTATCAAAAAATTCTTCAAATTAATCCCGACGATCCCTATATCAATATATCCTTATCGGATTATTATCGCAAAATAAATGAATATGCACAAGCTTTTTCCTATTTGGCTAAAGGTATTGAAAATCCAAATTTGGACTTTCAAACCAAATGGAATGTGCTCAGTGTGTATGCGCAATACATAGATTTGTCTAAAGATTTAAAGGTAAAAGCCGAAGAACTTTTCAAATTAATGATCAAAGCGCATCCTAAAGAAGTGACCGCACATCATCTATATGGACGTTTTTTGTTGCGCCAAGAGCGTTATAAAGAAGCGTCCGATGTCTTTTCATATTCACTCTCCTTGGATAGCTCCATGTATCCTGTATGGGAAACCTTATTGATAACCGAACATATACTTGGGGATACGGCCCAATTGGAAGCAATTTCTAAACGGGCGGTTCAACTTTTTCCAGAACAAGCCGTTTTATATTTTTATCCAGCTTTTGTCAATTATCAACGCGCACAATATGATTCGGTGATTCCTTTGGCCGAAAAGGTGCTATCCTTAAATCAAGGAAGCTCGCAGAGTTTGGAAGCCGAAGCCCTTCTTTTATTGGCCGATTCATATTATCAAATTAAAAATTACGATCGAAGTTTTCAGTATTTTAACACACTGATACGGTTGGATTCAACCAATAAATATGTAATTAATAATTACGCCTACTATTTATCTTTGCAAAAAAAAGATTTGGATAAAGCACAACATCTTATCCAAAAATTATGTGAAAAAGAACCTGAAAATGCTACCTTTTTAGATACCTATGCTTGGGTATTATTTCAAAATGATAAATACCAAGAAGCAGCTAAAATTTTAAAAAAATTGATTGAAAAATCCACGGAATTAGATGCAACTATTTTGGAACATTATGGAGATATTTTGTTTAAAATAGGCAATAAAGATGGGGCTTTAGACTATTGGCAAAAAGCAAAAACAAAAAACAGTAAACCCTCTTCAATTTTAGAAGAAAAAATAAAAACAAAAAATTGGATAGAAACGCCTTTAAATTAAAATATAAAATGCAACAAATAACTAAATCTATCACGCCAGCCACAATACTTTTGATAAGTATACTCGTGTTATTTTCGGCCTGCAAAAGTAGTCAACATTTAGAAGGTGTCAAAACGGATGTAACCACAGTGCCTCTAGAAAAGATTGAAAAAGGTTTAGCAGAAATGGCTTTGCTTCATCAAATTGTGGATTCAACCCCTAGGTGTCATACCTTTTCTTCCAATTTTTCGGCCAATATATCTATGGCCGATTTTAATCAATCGGTAAGTGGGCAAATACGTATGGTTTATGATAGTATACTTTGGATTAGTGTGGGCAAATTTGGGATTGAAGCAATACGTATTTTAGTAAGCCCCGATTCGCTCTATATTTTAAATAAATTAGATCAAAGTGCCCTGATCCAAGATCTTAGTTTTGTAAGTAAATATCTAAGTGGTTTCAAGGGTTTAAAACATCTTCAAAATATTTTGTTAGGCTATCCCATTGCCGAGATTTTCAATTCCAGCTGTGATTTACTAATTGAAAATCAAAATTACACCTTTGCACAAAATGCCTCCGCATTATTTCCTTATCGTTTTAGTATGACCGTGGATAGTGCCACTTCTCAACTTGAACAATGGGAAGTCAACAATAAATTGAATCAAAAAGCCTCTATTCAATATACTTGGTTGCTGGATAAATTCGAAAATATATTAAAAAATATACAGATCGAAACTGCATTTCCTTTGCCTGTGAATGTCGAATTAAATTATACCAAAACAGCAATTAATCAAACTGTAAAAATGCCTTTTACCATTTCAAATAAAATGCGAAGAGTCTCAATAGGTCAATTAAAAAAATAAAAATCCATGCAATCCATAATTAAAAAAGTTTTCGGAATTATTTTAATATTGTTTACGCTTACTAGTTTTGCACAAGATAAAAAAACCTTAGAAGCGAATAAAAAACAATTAGAAAAAGAGATCAAACAAACGACCCGAATTTTAAATGAAACCAAAAAAAACAAAAAAGCCTCTCTTTTGGAGTTGAATTTATTGGTGCAAAATATCAAAAAACGTCAAAAACTTATTCAAACTTTAGATGTTGAAATGCGTGCGGTATCGGGGCAAATAACCCAAATTTCTTCTACTGTACAACGTTTGGAAGTGGATATTGCTACTTTGAAAAAAGAGTATGCCTCCATGTTGGTATCGGCCTATAATAATCGAAATCAGTATAGTCGTATAATGTTTATTTTATCGTCTAAAGATTTCAATCAAGCATATAGACGATTGCAATATCTTCGACAATACACCTCCTATCAGCGTCAACAAGTAGAATTGATTAAAACAAAACAAACGGCTTTAGTGGCTAATGTCAACGAATTGCAAATACAAAAACAAAGCAAAGAACAAATTCGACAACAAGAAGAACAAGAACGCCTTAAATTAAAAAAAGAAGAAGCCAATAAAAATGTCTTGTTAGGCAAACTCAAAAAGAAAGAAAGTATATTGATGGCAGAGATTCAAGCCAAACAAAAAAAACGAAAAGAATTGAATCGTAAACTGGAAAGAATTATTCAAGAAGAAATACGGAAATCGAACGAAGCCGCCCAAAAACGAGCCGCACGAGAAGGCAAAGCCCCACAAAAAACAAGTACAACCAATTATTCGCTTACGCCTGCCGAAAAAATACTTTCGAAAAATTTTGAAGGGAATCGAGGTTCATTACCTTGGCCCGTCGATCGAGGCAGTATGTCTTCAGGTTTTGGTGCGCACGACCATCCTTTGTTGAAAGGCGTTGTGATCGTAAACAATGGGATTGATATTGCCGTACCTGCAGGCACGAAGGCTAGAGTAGTTTTTGATGGAGAGGTTTCCAATGTGGTCAATTTATACAATGTGCAAGTGGTCATGGTGCGCCATGGGGCTTATACCACGGTTTATTCCAATTTGGATCAAGTGTATGTACACAAAGGACAAAAAGTAACAACAAAGCAAAGTGTAGGCCGAGTCTATACCAATACGGAAGAAGGAAAAACGGAATTGCAATTTCAAATATGGAAGGGCACGACCAAACTGAATCCTGCTTCTTGGATATCTAGATAACGTTTACTTATTTTATACAAAATTTTAATTTTTCAAATTACGTACAAATGGAAAATCAACTCATAGAATTATTACAAACACGTCGGAGTATTCGACGTTATACGACCGATATCGTTTCGGATGAAATGTTGGATCAATTGGTGCGAACCGCGATGTATGCACCCTCAGCACATAGTAAATTTCCTTTACATTTTATAGTAATTAAAGACTCTATACATAAGCAGGCTATTATGAAAGTACACCCACATGCCAGCATGTTGGAACATGCGGCAGCAGTAATTTTGGTCTGTGGAGATACGCAACTGAATCCCGAAATAGAATATTTGAGTTTGGATGCAGCGGCAGCAACAATGAATCTTTTGTTGGCTGCTCATGCACTTCATTTGGGGGCTTGTTGGTTAGGGGTTTATCCTAAAAAAGAGCGCATGCAAGGCATTGCGGACCATTTTCATCTCCCTGAACACATCATTCCACTCACGGGTATTGCGTTAGGACATACCGAACAAATTAAACCTCAGCCAGAACGCTATCAAGCCGAACGTATACATACCGAAGTGTGGTAACACTTGAAATTTTCACAAAAATGTGTACCTTTGTATTCTAAAATTATTATTGTATGAAACGAATTGTAATAATCGCTTTGACCACTATATTCTCAATCTCGCTTTTTGCTCAAAATAAACAAACAAAAATGATTATCAGCACAAAATTTGGCGATATGAAAATCGCTCTTTACGATGAAACTCCTTTACATCGTGATAACTTTAAAAAATTAGTAAAAGAAGGCTTTTACGATGGCACTTTATTTCACAGAGTCATTAATCAATTTATGATTCAAGGAGGCGATCCAGACTCGAAAAAAGCACTTTCTGGTCAAAATTTAGGTGGAGGCGATCTTGCGTATACCACGCCTGCTGAATTTGTAGGTGAAAAAATACATAAAAAAGGAGCGCTATGTGCCGCTCGTATGGGCGATCAGATGAATCCCAAAAAAGCTTCTTCGGCTTGTCAATTTTATATTGTACAAGGGCAAGTTTACACCGATAAACAATTGACTGAATTAGAAAATCAAATGGGAGTCAAGATGAGTGATACACAAAAAAAAGCATATACTACACTTGGCGGAACTCCTTTTTTAGATGGAGATTATACCGTTTTTGGCGAAGTGATAGAAGGCTTAGAGGTGATAGATAAAATAGCTGCACAAACTACAGATTACTCCGATCGTCCCAAGGAGGATATTTCTATGACTATCAAAGAATGTAAGTAAATAAAATGCAAGATAAAATTCGCGCATTCATTGCGCAAGCAAAACAAAGCAGTTTTTCTTCCTTAGAGGAAGTAGAGGCGTATCGTATTCAATGGCTTGGTAAAAAAGGGCTTTTGAATCAACTTTTTGAAGAATTTAAGCAAGTAGAACCCTCTCAAAAAAAAGAAATAGCCGTCAACGAGCAGATCCAACAAGCTAAAGAAATGTTGGAACAAGGGGCGGAAAGTGTCGTTTCCGATTTGGATATGACAAGACCTTTGTGTTTTCCGCAAGGGAGTCGACATCCTATTTCTTTGGTGCGAAACGAGATTATTTCCATTTTTTCTCGCATTGGTTTTGTGGTAGAGGAAGGACCCGAAATAGAAGATGATTGGCATAATTTTTCGGCTTTAAATTTTCCTCCAGAACACCCTGCACGCGATATGCAAGACACTTTTTTTGTAGAAAAGCATAATGGTTCCGACGATATAGCATTGCGTACACACACCTCTTCGGTACAAGTGCGTGTGATGGAAAATACAAAGCCCCCTATTCGTTCTATTTTTCCAGGTCGTGTTTATCGTAATGAAGCGATATCCGCCAGAGCACATTGTTTTTTTCATCAATTGGAAGGTTTGTATATTGACGAAAATGTAAGTTTTGCCGATTTGAGAGAGACCCTTTTGTTTTTTGCTAAAGAGATGTTTGGGGCTGATACGCAAATACGTTTGCGCCCTTCTTTTTTCCCTTTTACAGAACCTTCTGCCGAAATGGATATTTCCTGTAAATTATGTGGAGGTAAGGGCTGTTCATTTTGTAAGCATAGCGGATGGGTCGAAGTATTGGGATGTGGCATGGTGGATCCGAATGTATTAGAAAACTGTGGTATCGACAGTCAACGTTATAGTGGGTATGCGTTTGGTTTAGGGATAGAGCGCTTAACCAATTTAAAATACAGAGTAAAAGATTTACGAATGTTTTCCGAAAATGATCTTCGTTTTCTTTCTCAATTTCAATCGGCTTCTATATTTTAGTATTGAGGAGCTGCAAGGCAAGCTATGCTGATGCGAACGCCTTCGATACTCTCTAATAAACGGGCGCAACTTTCCAAAGTTGCGCCCGTTGTAATTACGTCGTCGACCAACAAAATATGTTTGTATTTTAGTTTTTCGCTATTTTGTAAACCAAATACATCTTGTACATTTTTCCAACGCGAAAAACGATTTTTTCTTGTTTGCGTTTCCGTTTGAATTTTTTTTATTAATACATTGAGTATAATATCCTTTTCTAAGGCTAAAGCCAAGGCTTGGGCAATAATTGCACTTTGATTGTAGCCTCTTTTTTTTATTTTTTGGGGATGAATAGGCACTGGAATTACCAGGTCTATATCTTGATACTTAGGAGCTATAGCTAGAGCTTCTCCTAAAGCTTTTCCCAATACTTCACCGATTTCTTTTTTCTTTTTATATTTCAATTGGTGCATTAAATTTTGGATTTGGCCTTTTTTTGTAAAAAATAAATACGCCATGGCATTTTCAATGGGGATACGTCCCCAAAAATGTTTTTCAATAGGATTGTTATCTTCTAATTCGTAATAAGTACGGGGAAGAGCGACGATACACGCTGAACAAAAAAAAGTTTCCTGTGCGCGTAAAACCTCCTTACAAATAGGACACAAACGAGGATAAAACAAATAATAGAAGTCAGAAAGTAAACTCATATTTTTTTTTTGGCTAAAATAGTGTAATTTTGTGAGTCCAAAAAGTTAAAAATATATAAAAAATCACAAAAAATGTTAAATACAGATCAGCTGCAAAGCCAAATTGAAAAATACAAAAAACAACTCAAATTACAGTATGTTGTTATGATACTCTTAGCCGTTTTGGCTATATTCTTAGTTGTAAGTCGCCGTTCCGCGGTAGTTCAAAAAGAAGAAAGTTATGCACAAGGCTTGGAGCTTAAAGGTGAATATGATGCTTTGATGGAAGAATATACAAGCATTAAAATTGAAAATCAAGACTTTTCGTCTCAATTGTCGGAACGAGATAGTGTGATTATGGCCAATGCGAATGAAATTAAGCACTTAATAGCTACACAAGCCGATTACAGAAAAATTAAAAAGAAATTAGATTTACTTAGAGCCATTACGCAAGATTATGTTTCTCGTATAGACTCCTTAGTGGTGGTCAACCATCAACTCAATCAAGAAAATGTTCAAATAAAAGAAGAAATTAGCACAGAACGCCAAAAAAACACCGCCTTGACCGAGTCGAAGCAACTCTTGGAAGGCAAAGTAAGCGAGGCTTCCGTTTTTAAAGCCTATAATCTAAGTGCAATTACTATTCGTCGACGTAGTGATAACAAAGAAGTGCTTACCGATAGAGCCAAACGTTTAGATCGCATTAATATTTCTTTTATTTTAAGTGAAAATAAAATTGTGGAAGCGGGCCCAAAAACCATTTATGTAAGAATTGCACGGCCCGATGGTGAAATTTTGATGGTGAGCCAAAACGATGCACATTCTTTTGAAGTCAATGGCGAACAATTACAATATTCATTAGCCAAAACCATAGATTATAAAAATGCAGCCCAAGAAGTGAAAATATCTTGGGACAGACAAAACCTTAAACAAGCAGCTATGGAGGGTTTGTATAATGTGAATGTTTTTGTAGATGGAAAGGAAATTGGAAAAACAAGTTTTATTGTTCGTCCGTAAGTATACTTAAAATATGTTTTTGAACTAATGCAGCTGCTCCTAGAACAGCTGCATTTTTATTTAATAGACCCGATATTTCAATTTTAATATTACCCACCGAAGTAAATAATACATTTTTTTCAAAATAGGCACGTGTAGGCTTTAATAAGAGCGATCCGCCCTGAGCAACGCCCCCAAACAAAAAGAAGTGGCTAGGCCCTGTAATAGCGGCTGTATTGGCCAACGCAATGCCTAAGATCTCCGCTGTTTTGTCAAAACAACGCAAAACGTACGGATCTCCTTTTTTGCCTGCCTCACAGAGTTCTTTGTAGCCTTTGTATAAAGGTGAGCACTGTTCCTCTGTGCAAATTTCTTGATACGTTTGCAAAATACCCGAAGCCGAAACATAGCGTTCCAAACAACCCTTTCGTCCACAAGCACAAGAGCGCCCGTTTATAATGATAATTGTGTGGCCGAGTTCTCCTGCCAAACCATCATAGCCGTAAATGAGTTCATCATTGACAACAAAACCACTACCTAGGCCTGTACCCAAAGTAATCATTGCAAAATTGTGCAAACCTACGGCCTTGCCATAAATCATTTCACCTACGGCTGCGGCATTCGCATCATTGGTCAAAACGATAGGTAGGTTTTTAAAATATTTTTTGAAAAGATCAATAAAATGTACATTTCCTTTAAAGGGCATATTGGGTGCATTTAACATACATCCAGTATAAAAATTTCCGTTTGGGCAGCCAATTCCTATTCCTTCCAAGGGCTCAGAGCTGGTGGTGCAATAATTTTGAATCCAGAGGGCTATATTTTCCACGAAAAGATTTACTGTGGCATACTCTGCGGTTTTAATTGAGGTTTCACAAAGTATGTTTCCCTTTATATTCACTATGCCAATAGCGGTATTAGTGCCTCCTATATCAATGCCGCAAATCATTCTGTTTATGTATTTAAGAGATTATTATGGCGAAATTACAAAAAAAAATTAGAAAAATACAATTTTTAGTCTAATTAAACCATATTATTATATAAATTATTTAACTTAAAACATATACACACAATTATGGAACCTACAATTTTAGGAAAAAAAGGAGAAACTTGGGCTTGTGAATATTTACAAAAAGCAAAATATAAAATCAGAGAAGTAAATTATAGAGCGGGTCGTAATGAGATTGATATTATTGCAAGTCAAGGTCGATATATTATTTTTGTAGAAGTCAAAACACGAACATACAACACTATCTGTGACCCTGAGCAAGCTGTTAATTGGAAAAAGCAACAGGCCATTATCAAAACGGCACATGCGTATATACTCAAACATCAATTATCTCAAATGGAGGCGCGCTTCGACATCATAGGTATTCGGTACAAAAATGACAAAAACATGCATATTTTACATATACCGAATGCCTATTATCCGATGTGAAAAATGAAATGAATTTTATTTTTTTGTCGCTTTGAGTTGCGCATTGCATAGAGCTACAAATGTACGCATTTGAGAAGCGTCGGTATAATCGGGTTTATGGTCCGTAATATACTTTTCTACAAACTCACTACAAGCAGAAAAACATTTTAAAAAATTCTT
>JAVVPL010000035.1:0-17819 GCA_036655775.1 Bacteroidales bacterium
ATAATAAGGATGTTCGGCAATGCCCATCAATTGAATAGCGGTATACCCTAAGGCCTTAATATTAGGGAGTATGTTTTTTGTAAATTCTTCGTACGTACCTACGCCTAATTTATCTTGCGCCATACCGATATGAGCCTCATAAATAAGTAACTCCTGTTGACTATTATTGTATTTACTATTTTTTTTAGTGTATTCACCATTCCATGAAAACACCTTAGATGGATTCCAAAGTAGAGCGGAAAAATCTTTACTTTGTGGATCTTGAGTTGTAAAGAAAGTGTACGCAGGCATGCGTTGTTGCCATGTATTATTGGCTTTAATATATAATTTGTAGCGGCTTAAATGACAGAGTGTATCTTTGTACTCCTTATCGGATAAAACAATTTCCCAAATTCCATTTTCTAAGCGCTTTAGTGGATTTTTGCACATTTCCCAATGATTGAAATCGCCTATTAGATAGACCTCTTGTGCATGAGGCAACCAATCGCGAAAATACCAAGCTTTTTCCTCCTTATGATAGTGTAAGCCAAAATAAAGATGGGCATTGGCATAGGTATACAAAGAAGGTGCTACACCTTGTTGTAATAGCCAATTTTTGGTATTTACATAATCTTGATGACGGCGCTCTATTTGATGTGCGACGGGACGCAACCAAGCATCATTTTCAATAATAGGAAGTGTTTTTTCCATTATGCAGGTAAATTTTTAGCTCTTTCAAACAGTTGAATTTCTTCTTCTGTTTCAGGCTTGATGCTCAGACCATGAGCTTGAGATTTTGTATTTAGATCTACATGGCAAAACGTAATAAAACCATCGGTATAAATCAGATTTCCTGTTTTTTCTTCTTTTACAGTTACATAGACTGTAAGTGTGCTTCGGCCAGTTTTAACAATGCGACTTTCAAAACAAAGAATATCGCCCAAATGAACAGGATGTAAAAAAGCTAAACCATGTACTTTAAGGCATACAATATTATTGGGCGCAAGTTTGCGCGCCACACAGATAAAGCCAGATTCCACAAACCATTCACTACAACGGCCAGCAAAAAAAGTGCCGTGATGATTTAAGTCTTCAGATTTTACTAAACGAAAAATTTGAGTAATAGGTAACATAATGTAATAATTAAGTGAGAATTTATAGATGTAAAGTCGAACGCAAATCTTGTAATATTTTACTATGATCGAAAGCCAAACTAGGAAGGGTGTCTATATTTATCCATTTTGCATTTTTGGCATCATCTTGTCCGAGTATTTCTGGTAGTTCATCCACGTCTAAAATAGCTGAAAACACCATACTCACCGTGCGTCCTCTAGGATCTCTGTCGGGTTCGCTATATGCCTTAAAGGGAGTTAATACAATGCCATAGTCCTTTAAACGCAAACTTGTTTCTTCCTTAAGTTCTCGACTTACGGCCCATTCCAAAGTTTCATCTTCCTCGACAAAACCGCCAGGTAAAGCCCATGTATTGGCAAAAGGATACTGTAAACGTTCAATAAGTAAAATGTAATTTATCTCCTCACATTTAGCAAATACTGCGGCATCAACCGTCAAGGCAGGACGAGGATATGCGTATGAAAACCAGGTATTTTTACAAGCTTCCACACAGATCACAATTTCTCCTTTAGGCGGATTGTCTGTATAGTAAATTAGTAAATCATTGAGAGTCCCTCTTTTATTTTCTGCAAAGATTTTGGAAATTTCACGACTTACAGAGGCTTTTCTCTCTTTTCCCAAATATTCAATCAATTGTTCTAAAGTTTTGAGCAAGCGATGAGGCGACTCATAAAAGATCATTGTTTTATCTTGTGAACGAAGGGCTTCCAAACGTGCTGCCCGTCCTTTTTTATGAGGTAAAAAGCCTTCAAAAATAAAACGTTCACAACTCAATCCCGAATTGACCACTGCGGGTACAAAAGCCGTAGCTCCAGGTAAACATTCCACGTCAATATTGGCTTCAATACAAGCTCTAACCAATAAAAATCCTGGATCGGAAATAGCTGGAGTCCCCGCATCAGTAATTAGGGCGATGGTTTCATCTCTTTGTAAACGTTCAATAATTTGTTCCGTGGTTTTGTGTTCATTGTGTTGATGATGGGCGATACAAGGGGTTGAAATATCAAAATGTCTAAGTAAAAAACCACTCACACGCGTATCTTCAGCCAAAATTAATTGGGCTTCTTTTAACACACGGATTGCACGGAAACTCATATCTTCCAAATTGCCTACAGGTGTGGGAACTACATATAATTTAGACATAAAATAAAGGGCTTTAATAAAAAAAAACAGATACAAAGCTACATCTATTTTTAATATTCTCAAAATATTCGTATTTTTGTAAGATTATTCAGTTTGGGAAACTGTATAAGAAATAATAGAAATTCAAGAAAAAAATAATGAAGTTCTCAATTTAATAACAAATAAATAAAAATTATGCGAAATTATCAAAGATGGAACAACATCTTGGGTTGGCTTGTTTTTGCAATAGCTACCTACGTATATGTAGCTACAGCTGAACGGACCACAAGTTGGTGGGATTGTGGAGAGTATATAGCCACAGCATTTAAACTACAAGTAGGACACCCCCCTGGAGCCCCAACCTTCCAACTTTTAGGAGCCTTGTTTTCCCAATTAGCCATGGGTGATCTAACCAAAGTTGGGTTTATGATCAACATCATGTCGGCTCTTTGTAGTGGTTTCACCATTTTATTTTTGTTTTGGACCATTACCATGTTGGCAAAACGTTTAGTTATCAAATTATATAATACAAGCATAGATAAATTTACGCTAGCGCAAAAGTGTATTATTTATGGAAGTGCGGCAGTGGGGGCTTTGGCTTATACATTTAGTGACTCCTTCTGGTTTTCGGCGGTAGAAGGAGAGGTATATGCAATGTCGTCCTTCTTTACTGCAATTACTTTTTGGGCTATTTTGAAATGGGAATCCGTTGCCGATCAACCTCATAATTTGCGATGGATTATCTTTATTGCATTTTTAATAGGTTTAGCTATTGGGGTTCACCTCTTAAATTTATTGGTTATTCCCGCCGTAGTATATACTATATATTATAAAAAATTCAAAACTTCGCGTAAAGGTTTTTGGTATTCGGCTCTTATTTCGGGCGTTCTTTTAGGGGTGATACTTTGGGGTATTGTGCCTTGGACGGTCAAATTAGCAGGTTATTTTGAATTGTTTTTTGTCAATACGGTAGGTTTGCCATTTAATGTAGGTACAATTATTTATTTTGCCTTATTAATAGGAGGGCTTACGTACGGAATTCTATATGCGATAAAAAAACAAAAAGTATTATTGCATACCGCTTTACTTTGCTTTGTATTTGTGCTTATCGGCTATTCTACTTTTTTTATATTGGTGATCCGCGCAAATGCAGGAGTGCCAATCAATGAAAATGTACCTAAAAATGCTTTGAGTTTATTGTCGTATTTAAATCGAGATCAATATGGTGAACGCCCTTTATTGTACGGACAATATTTTAATGCAAAAATAGTAAATAGTCAAGCGGTAGGAGCTAAATATAAACGGAATGATGCCACGGGTAAATATGATAAAATAGGTCCTAATAATATAAAATATGAATACGATCCTGCCTATTGTGGAATTTTTCCTCGTATGCATAGTAATTCCGAAAGTGGAGGACGTCCACATGTTCAATATTATAAATATTGGAGTGGAGCCAAAGGCGATGTCAAACCTACGGCTGCCGAAAATGTACGCTTTCTTTTCCGTTATCATTTTAATTGGATGTATTTCCGTTACTTCATGTGGAATTTTGCAGGAAGACAAAATAATGTACAA
Source organism: Bacteroidales bacterium (assembly GCA_036655775.1). Taxonomy (GTDB): domain Bacteria; phylum Bacteroidota; class Bacteroidia; order Bacteroidales; family P3; genus JAVVPL01. The sequence continues at coordinate 3,814 of JAVVPL010000035.1, forward strand.
GGTTTAGGCTACAATGAAGATGGTTCTAGAGATATATTCAATGGAAATTGGATTAGTGGGATTAAATTTTTAGATGAAATACGTTTGGGACCTCAAGATAATTTGCCCGATTATTTGGCAAATAATCAAGGTCGGAATGTGTTTTATATGTTGCCTCTTTTATTAGGTTTATTAGGTTTATGGTTCCAATATAAACACTCTCGTCGAGATAGTTTTGTGGTTTTTCTTTTGTTTTTTATGACGGGACTGGCTATTATTATTTATCTGAACCAACCCTCCACCGAACCGCGTGAACGAGATTATGCGTATGCGGGATCCTTCTATGCTTTTGCAATTTGGATTGGCTTAGGAGCGATGGCTCTATTTCATTTGTTATCCAAAAAAATACCCGCCTTAGTGTCTGCTTCCATTGCAATTGTGGTTCCTTTAATATTAGTCCCTGGATTGATGGCAAAAGAAGGATGGGATGATCACGATCGTTCAAGTCGTACGGCGGCTTATGATTTTGCAAAAAATTCATTAGAATCCTGTGAGCCTAATGCAATATTGATAGCTAATGGAGATAACGACACCTTCCCTTTATGGTATTGTCAAGAAGTGGAAGGCATTCGTACGGATGTCCGCATTATCAATAGTGCTTTAGCAGGTAGTTTTTGGCATGTACAACCTTTGTTTAAGCAAGTGTACAAATCAAAACCTCTCAAATTTACGCTCGCTTACGATCAGTATGGAGAATGTGTGAATGACTATGTACTCCTTGATGACAAAGATTTTGGCGAAGCGGTTGAACTTAAATCACTTTTAAATTTTATTGCAAGTGAGGACCCTCAAACCAAAAAAATCTATGGGGATGAAAAAGCAGCTTTTATACCCACTCCAAGGGCTAAGATGACAATTGATGTTCCCGCTTTAGTTGCTAAAGGTATTATCACCCCAGAACAAGCCTTGCGTACACCTCCAGTTATAGAGTGGACAATATCAGGTAAAGGGGGAGCTATCTATAAAAACGATTTGTGTTTTATGGATTTGTTTGGATCCAACAATTGGGAACGTCCTCTTTACTTTATGAGTGCAGGGGCACAAGCGAATGTATTACCCGCTTCGCAATTAGCAGAAGCCGAAGGAAGTGTATTCCGCTTAGTTCCTTATCTTAATGATAATAGAGTGGCCACAGGTGCGAGAGAAAATGGCGTAAATACAGACAAAAGTTACGATTTGTTTGTAAATAAATTTACTTGGGGAAATCTTCAAAATCCAAAAACAGCAGTGGACCCTGAAAGTAATGCGTATACTCGTGCCACACGTTATCAATATATAACGTTATCAAAAGCTTTAGCCTTTGAAGGCAAAAGAGATTCTGCGGTAAAAGTGTTGGATAAAAGTTTAGAGTTTTTCCCTCACAATAAGGTGCCTTTTGATGGTTTAATGTTGTATCAAGTAGATGCATATTTATTAGCAGGGGCCAATGGAAAAGCAATGAAGTTAGCCGAAGAACTTTTCCGTATATATCAAGACCGTTTACTTTATTGTGAACGATTCCCTCGTAAATACAGCAATAGTCTGAATGGTGAAATGCAAGAATGTTATAGCGTTTTTGATGGGTTGCGCCAAGTTTTGGGCCGCTATCCTAATGCACAAACGAATGCGTTGAGTAAAAAAGCTACAGATATACTGATTCAACGAGGTTTAATTTCCTAGATATCTTTTTCTTCCAAGAAAAACATATCGTTAACGTTCTTTTCAAACACAATAGATAATTTCAATGCCAAAGTAGTGGATGGGATCATTTTCCCATTCTCTATGGCATTGATAGTTTGTCGAGAAACATTGACTTTTTGAGCTAAGGAAACTTGTGTGATACCTCGTATCGCACGGTCGATTTTAAGCGTATTTTGCATAATTAGAATAGAATTTGGCAATAAAAGTACAAGAAATTAAGCAAATTGCAAAATTTAGGAAAATAAAAAAAATAAAAACAAAAGAGAAATTCTCTGATAAAACAAAAACAATGAATTTTGAAGATTTAGATAAAACATCCTCGACACGTCCTAATAGTTTGAGTACAGTATGTATTCTTACCTTTATAGGTAGTGGATTAGCCTTATTGAGTTATTTATATTTTACAGTTTTTTATAAAGAATTGGCCGATGCAATTCGATATGAAGAGGTGTATGATAGTATCCCTGGATTAAAGGATGCGATGGAAATGATGTTGGCTCCAGGACTTCCCTTTTTTCTATTGCTTGCGTTGACTAATTTTGCTTCTTTATGTGGCGCCTATTTAATGTGGAAGCTCAAAAAAATAGGATTCCATGTGTATACGCTTGCGCAAATAGTAAGTTTATTGCTTCCTTTTCTTTTTGGTGCCGCTCAAGGCATTCCTTTTGGTTCTCTTTTTTGGTCGGGACTCTTTGTGGCTTTTTATGCGATGCATTTAAAATATATGAAGCCCCTAGATCTGAAATCGAATGAAACAAATTCAAACGATTCAAACTCAGAGGATCAAAATCCGATGTAAATTTAAAAAATAAATATTAAAAAAAAAATTATGAATGAAAAAATTACACAGACGCTTAGAGATAATGCGGTCTATCGTTGGTTAGCGCTTATTCTTATAGCATCTACCATGTTTTTTGCTTACTTCTTTGTAGATGTGGCAGCTCCTTTACAAAATTTATTACTTTCCGATTATAATTGGACTCCTGATGTCTTTGGAATGTTAGGTGGATCCGAATTTTTTCTGAATGTTTTTGCAGGCTTTTTAATTCTCTCTGGGATTATTCTCGATAAGATGGGTATTCGTTTCACGATTATTACTTCTGGATTGACCATGGTGTTGGGCGCTTCTATTAAATGGTTTGCCTTAAGTGCTTTTTTTCAAGGTTCAGGTTTAGAATCTTTTTTAGCTAGTTTTATTCCTAGCATTCCTGCCACTGCTAAATTAGCATTCTTTGGTTTTTCTATTTTTGGGGTCGGTGTTGAAATGGCTGGAATCACAGTTTCCAAAGCAATTGCAAAATGGTTTAAAGGAAAAGAATTAGCTTTAGCTATGGGACTTGAAATGGCTATTGCACGTTTAGGTGTATTTGCTGTATTTCGTCTTTCGCCTATATTTGCAGAAAATGGAGGCGTTGATAATGCAGTTTGGTGGGGTTTAGCTTTTGTATGTGTTGGATTTATCACCTTCTTTACCTATACTTTTATGGATAAAAAATTGGATAAACAAACGGGTGAAAGTTTAGAAAAATCGCCAGAAGATGAATTTAAACTTAGTGATCTAGGTAAAATTTTGACAAATCCAGGATTTTTGGCCATTGCAGGTCTTTGTGTATTATTCTATGCTGCTATTTTCCCATTTCAAAAATTTGCCGCCGATATGTTGGCTTCTCGTTTAGGGATGAGTATTAAAGATGCTGCGGCTGTATTTTCCTATTTCCCAATTGGAGCTATGATCTTAACTCCTTTTATGGGTGCATTCTTAGATAGAAAAGGAAAAGGAGCTACAATGATGTTGTATGGTGCCATTTTATTAACTATCTCGCACTTAGTATTTGCATTTGTTCCCGATGCTTATTTCTCCGATATTTTAGCTTATTTGACCATTGTAATTTTGGGCACCGCTTTTTCTTTAGTCCCTGCTGCTTTGTGGCCTTCATTACCTAAAATTATCCCTGAACGTTTCTTAGGATCTGCCTATGGGCTTACTTTCTATATCCAAAATATAGGTTTATTATTGGTGCCTATTATGATTGGCTGGTCGCTTACAGCTTCCAATCCTGGAGTTGCCGAACAAATTGCACAAGGTGTAGAGGGAGTCAAATATAACTATATGGTTCCTGAATTAATCTTCAGTTGTTTTGGCGTTGCGGCTATTGTTTTAGCGGTTATATTAAAACACATAGACAAAAAACATGGCTATGGTTTGGATAAACCCAATGTGACTAAATAAATTGACATTTAAAGTTTTTCATAAAAAAAGGGGGCTAAATTTTAGCCCCCTTTTTTTATGTATGATTGAATATCTTTTATTTCATCTCTATTACGGTAATACCAGAGCCTCCTAATTCTAAAGTTTGATCTCTAAAACTAGCTACGGCGGGATTTTTTTCTAGGCAAGTTCTGCATAAATTTCGCAAAATTCCATTTCCTTTTCCATGTAAGATTTCCAAATGTTTCTCTCCATATAAAACGGCATCATCTAATAGTTTTTGAATGCGTTCTTCAGCTTCCACAGCGCGAGTGCCACGCAAATCAATCCGAAACGAAAAAGCTGCTTTTTGATCATTTATATTGTGCAAAATACTTCCGATGGATCCGCTTTTTTTGTTTGTTCGGGCCTGATAACTATGCCCCACTATTTTTTCTAAACTCTCCAAAGGTGCTTTTAAACGCATAAAATCAAATGCAAGAATAGCTAAATCTCCTTTAATTTCCACCACTTCTGCAATTTCTTTCTGCCCATGCAGACGAACAAAATCACCTAATTTAATTTTTGAAAAATCAATTTGTGCTTCTTTACGTAAGAGAGATAGAGGTTTTTGTATTTTTTGTTTTGCTTTGTTTGGCAAAGAATCCGAAGGCATTTCTGCGGTTTGGGTTAAGCAATTGACTTCTTTTTCCATACTTGCACGCAATTGTTGTGTAATTTCTTTTTGCGCTTGTTGTTCTTTGATTTCACGAATTGTTCGCTCTACGATTGCATTTGCATTTTGTACAATTTGCTTTGCTTGTACTTTGGCTTCTCGCAAAATTTCATTTTTATTTTTCTCTAAATCGTTTTTAAGTTTATTGTATTTATCCAATGTGTCAGCCAATATATCATCTGCCATCCGCCATTCTTTTTGCGCTTGTTCAATCCATTTTTTATCTACTTCTAATTGTTGTAATTGTTCTTCAAAATGGATATGATTACTGCCAATTTTTTCTGTCGCGGCGCTTAAAATAGAGGAAGGTAAACCAATATTTTTGGCCATTTCAAATGCAAATGAACTACCTGGACTGCCTTTTTTAAGTATATATAAAGGGCGAAGTTCTTTTAAGTCAAAAAGCATAGCGCCATTTACAAAAGATTTTTTCTCGGAAAAGACTAGGGGTATCGAGCTATCAGTGTCTAGGATGGGCTTTGTTTGGCTTTGTTGCCAAGGGGTGCTTTGGGCTAGTAATTTTAAATTTGTATAATGTGTAGTCACTACTCCATAACATCCTTTGTGATTTATTTCCTCTAGTATAGCTTCCGCAATGGCGCCTCCCACTTGAGGTTCTGTACCACTCCCTAATTCATCAGCCAAAAATAAACTTTTTTCGTTTCCATTTTTCAATAAAACACGCATATTATTCAGATGTGAACTATATGTACTCAAATCGTTTTCTATGGATTGCTCATCGCCTATATCGACAAAAATATCATTGAAAATACCTGCTTCGGATTGCTCACTCATAGGAACAGGCAACCCACATTGCAACATGTATTGCAACAGACCCACCGTTTTTAAACAAACCGATTTGCCTCCTGCATTGGGACCTGAAATAATTAAAATACGTTCGCCCTTATCCATACGTAAATCTAAGGGGACAATTTTTTTATTTTGTCTTTCAAGACTTAAAAATAAAAGGGGATGACGCGCGTCTTTCCATTGAAAATAGGGTTCATCATGTAAAATAGGAATACCCGCATTGAGTTTTAAAGCGAGTTTAGCTTTGGCTCGTATAAAATCAATAATACCCATAAATTGGTATGCTTGCTCAAGTACAGGAATATGAGGTCGTATAAATTGCGAAAATTCTTTGAGAATACTAATAATTTCTAAACGTTCATCATTGAGTAAGTCCATAATCTCATTGTTGAGATTGAAAATTTCCTCAGGTTCAATAAACACCGTTTGTCCAGTGGTAGAAACATCGTGAATAAAACCTTTAATTTTTCTTTTATGGGATGAAATCATAGGAATTACCAAACGTTCGTTTCGTACCGTGGTTTCGGCATCTTCACTTACCCAACCTTCTTTTTTGGCTTCATTTAAATAACGTCGAATGTACTTTTGTGTTTCACCTTGTTTCCGTCTGATCTTTTGACGAATTGACATTAAATTTTCGGATGCATTATCTTTAATATTACCTAAATCATCCAAAATACGTTTAATTTCTATGGGTATTTGGGGAGGAAGACTAACCTTTGAATTTAAGTATTTTAGGCGTGGATAAATAGTTTCCTCAAGCGCGTTTAGATAATCGACAATTTGTAATAAAGTGAAATAAGATGCTTGTAATTCCGCTAATTTTTCTAGAGAAATAAAACTGCCTTCAATATGAATTCTTTTTAATTCTTCGCTCAAATCAATATAATCTGAACAAGGAAATCCCGACTCTAACATCAAAATTCTTTTAAATTCAGCGGTTTCTTTCAGCCGTTCTTGTAAATTGTCAAAATGGGTCAAAAAGGATAGTCTCTCAACATGTTTTTCGCCCAAAGTGCTGATGCACTCTTGGCGAAGTAGTTCGACAATGGCTTTAAAACCTATCTTTTCTTCAAAGTTTTTTGGATAAATCAATGTGTGTAATTTTTCAACAAATATACGTTTTTTTAAGGAAACTCTCGTAAATTTTTTGTATTTTTGCAAAATATGTACACTGGACAAAAAATAATAAAAACATTAAGAATATGGCGTTTGAAACATATTTCGCCTCGTAATTTTCTATTGCTCTTATGTTTGTTGGTGGGTTTTTTGAGCGGCTTGGCGGCTGTTTTGCTCAAAAATATGATTTTTTATTTTAGTCAATGGGTAATTAGTTCTTTTGCTGCCGACAAGGAAAATTTTTTATTTTTGTTTTTGCCCTTGATAGGGATTTTACTTACTCTACTTTATACGCGTTTTATAGATAAAGATGATATTAGTCATGGAGTGAGTCGAGTATTGCATTCTATTTCAAAAGGAGAAGCCAAACTTAAGAAAAGTAAAATGTGGTCATCATTAGTTGCGAGTACTCTTACTATTGGTTTTGGGGGATCCGTGGGGCCCGAAGCGCCCGTAGTACTTTCGGGAGCGGCCATAGGTTCCAATATAGGGCAGTTGTACAAAGTGGATTACAAAACAATGGTTTTATTAGTTGCTTGTGGATCGGCAGGAGCCATTGCAGGTATATTTGGAGCTCCTATTGCAGGATTAGTATTTGCTTTGGAGGTTTTGATGATTGATTTAACGATGTCTTCGCTTATCCCATTGTTGATAGCCTCTTCTACAGGGGCAGTGGTTTCTGCATTTTTGATGGGTCGAGATGCGATGTTTCACTTTGATTTAGATGCCGATTTTTTAATTGAAAATTTACCCTATTATATTATTTTGGGCGTGGCTGCTGGTTTTGTTTCGCATTATTTTTTACGGATGTCGGAATTTATGGAAACCCTCTTTGCCAAAATAAAAAAGGTATGGATAAAAACACTTATAGGGGGATCTATTTTAAGTATATTGATTTTTTTATTTCCTCCTTTATATGGAGAAGGCTTCCATTTTTTATCCGATATTTTCCAAGGCAATAGCGAATCTCTCTTTAATAATAGTTTTTTTTATGATTTTAGAGGGCAAGCATGGATGTTTTTATTCTTTTTGTTGCTGATTGTATTTTTAAAAGTGATTGCGATGTCTTTGACCAATGGCAGTGGAGGAATTGGTGGGGTGTTTGCTCCCTCTATGTTTATTGGAGGTGTTTTAGGCCTTTTTGTAGCTCATTTTTTCAATGTCGTTTTTGGCTGGGATTTGCCCGAAGCAAATTTTGCCTTAGCAGGGATGGCTGGATTAATGGCAGGGGTGATGCACGCCCCTTTAACAGCTATATTTTTGGTGGCTGAAATAACAGGAGGTTATCAATTTTTTATCCCATTAATGATGGTTTCAGCTTCTTCTTATTTAATCAATAATTATTTTAATCCACATTCTATTTACACCAAAAAATTGGCTTTAAAAGGAGAGTTGTTTACACATAACAAAGATGCGGTGGTTTTGTCGATGATGCAAATGCACAATTTGATAGAATCTAATTTTATCTCTATACAACCTACGCAAACTTTGGGCGATTTGGTACAAGCAATTAGTAATTCTCGTCGAAACATTTTTCCTGTAGTAGATACGGAAAATCACTATTTAGGCGTAGTATTTTTAGATGATGTGCGTACGCTTATTTTTAAGCCAGAATTATATGCTAAAATATTTGTGAAAGATTTAATGTTTACCCCCAAACCATCGGTGGATATTCATGATAATATGGATCAAATAGCAAAGAAATTTCAACAAATTACCGATTATAATATTGTGGTTTTGGATGGCGATAAATATGTAGGCTTTTTATCTAGAGCCAATGTGTTCTCAAATTATCAAAAACGAATCAAAGAAATCTCAAATGATTAACGAATTTTATAAAATTCAGAAACTATGCAAAAAATAAAACTATTTACATTCTGTTCCCTATTATGGATTTCTATGTTTGCCATAAATCCAATGTTTGCGCAAGTAAAAACGTTGGAAATACCCGATTTGGTAGATGCTAATTTAAAGGCAAAACCGATTGCACAATTGCAGTTTCTCAAAAATGCTGAAGCTTATATTTACGAGGAAAATAATACGCTTTTTGTCAAATATCTCAATGATAAAAAACCAAGAATTATACTTACGCTTGATCAATTACAATCCTATTTAAAAACGCAAATGCTGAAACCCATACCTGAGCTTCCTCAATTTTTGCTGCTAGATGATTCGCATTTAATTTTTGTCTATGATCAAAATAGATATTCATATAATGTTAAAACCAAAGAATTCAAATTGCGTTGGTCAATTCCTAAAGGAGCCGCAAATCAAAATTTCAAAAGTCAGTCTCCTGGAGTAGCGTATACAATCAACAATAATTTATATTATTTGGAAGAAAATATGAAATATTCCCTCAGCCAAGAGGAAAATCCAAAAATCCAATATGGTAAAGGAGTGTATAGAAATGAATTTGGAGTGAATGCGGGTACTTTTTGGTCGCCAGATGGCGTTTTATTAGCTTTTTACAAAAATGATGAATCCTCTATTCCTTATTATCCATTAGTGAAGTATGATCCACAATCGAATGCTACGATGCTTAATTTACCCTACCCTATGGCAGGTCAAAAGTCACAAAATGTAAGTATAGGTATTTATAATACCCAAACATTTCAAACCGTTTATTTAGAAGAAAAACCAGGTTTTGAAGATTTATATATGACGGGAGTTACTTGGCATCCTAGTGCAAAAGAAATTTATGTTGTTTTATTGAATCGAGCACAAAAACATCTTCGTGTTGCGTGTTATAATGCGCAAACAGGAGAATTAAAAAAAATAATTTTTGAAGAATTAAATCAAAAATATGTAGAACCTGAAGACGGATTACTTTTTCGTCGTACGGAGCCAAATGAATTTTTGTGGTTAAGTGAAAGAGATGGATACAATCATTTATATTTGTATCATGTAGAATCCGGATTAAAAAAACAACTTACTTCGGGAGCTTGGGCTATTACCCAATTGCTAGGGATCGATGAAGACGATCAGCGTATTTATTTTATGGCCACCAAAGAAAGTCCCTTGGAAGAACATCTTTATTCTGTAGATATAAAAACGGGTACCATTGCAAAAATAACACAAGAACCAGGGGTGCACAATATAAGTATGCATAAAAGTGGAAAATATTTTATTGATAAATTTTCCAATGCAAAGCAAGCTTCTCGGGTGCAGATATTGACCAAAGAGGGCAAAATTATTGAAAAAATACAAGATGTTCAAAATCCTGTACAAAACTATGCCTTAGGGAAAACAGATATTCGTACCATTAAAGCGGCAGATGGAACCACCGATTTGTATACACGTTTGATTAAACCGTACAATTTTGATTCTACTAAAAAATATCCTGTAATTGTGTATGTATATGGAGGTCCTCATGCTCAATTGATAACGAATACTTGGTTGTGGGGAGCCAATTTGTTTCATCATTATTTGGCACAAGAAGGATATTTAGTTTTTACCGTAGATAGTAGAGGTTCGGCAAATCGAGGTTTTGATTTTGAAAGTGCTATTTATCGCAATGTAGGTACGGTGGAAATAGAAGATCAAATGAAAGGAATTGCGTATTTGAAAGCTTTACCTTATGTAGATACTGCGCGTATAGGTGTAGATGGTTGGAGTTATGGCGGTTTTATGACCATCCGTTTAAAATTATTTTATCCAGAGGTGTTCAAAGTGGCTACCGCAGGAGGTCCAGTGATTGATTGGCGCTGGTATGAAATCATGTATGGAGAACGCTATATGGATGCTCCCGACGCCAATCCGCATGGATATGGGGAAGCCTCATTGCTTAATCATATAGATAAATTAAAAGGGAAACTATTGATTATGCAAGGAGGGGTGGATGATGTCGTACTACCTCAAAATGCTTTTTCGTTTATCCAAGAATGTATAAAACAACGGAAACAAGTGGATATGTTTGTATTTCCTGCACATCCACACAATGTGAGAGGCTTAGATAGAGCCTATTTATATCAAAAAATATATGACTATTACAAACAAAACTTGTAAACAAAGAGATCTTTTGATCACTGATTTTGACTATGCCTTAACGGAAGAAAAAATTGCTTTTGCCCCTTTAGAGAATAGAGATGCTTCCAAATTGTTAGTGTGTAATAAAGGGCAAATCAAAAGTTCTATTTTTAAAAATATTGCACAAGATTTACCTGCACACTCTCTTCTATTGTTTAATGATACCAAAGTAGTACAAGCTCGGATTGTGTTTCAAAAGCTCAATAATGGGGCTCGTATTGAAGTGTTTTGTTTAGAACCTCATAGTCCTGCTGATATTGCGAGTGCATTTGCTCAACATGAAAGTTGCGTGATTAAATGTTTTGTGGGTAATAATAAACGATGGAAGGATGAGATATTGAGTTTTTCTTTTCAATATCAAGGGCTACTTACCCATTTTTATGCAGAGCGTTTATGTGCGATTGAAGATGCGTGGTTGGTTCGTTTTTCTTGGAATAATCCAGATTTATCTTTTGCGGAGATATTGGAACAAGTAGGGAAAGTGCCTTTGCCTCCCTATATTCATCGAGAGGTAAATGAAAAAGATAAAGATCGATATCAAACAGTCTTTGCCCTATATAATGGATCGGTGGCTGCACCTACGGCTGCTCTTCACTTTACGCCCCAACTGATGCGTGATTTAGAGGCGCAGGGCGTAAAGGAAGCCTACTTGACCTTACATGTAGGGGCAGGTACTTTCAAGCCTGTAAAGACGGAATTGATAGGGAATCATAGCATGCACGCAGAATATATTCTCATTCCTAAAGAAACCATTAAACTTATATTGGCATCACTCGATAATCCGATTATTCCAGTAGGGACTACTTCGATGCGGAGTATAGAATCTTTGTACTGGTTTGGCGTACAATGTTTGCAAGGGATGCAATTTGAAAATATATACGAACTTGGACAATGGGATGCTTACGAAACCTACGGAGATCTTGCCATAAGCGCGCGCAAGGCCTTGACGGCTTTATTAGAAGATATGGAATCCAAAGGTTTGGATAGGGTAGAGGGAAAAACCTCTTTGATGATTGCGCCAGGGTATCAATTTAGAATTGCTACGGGTATTATTACAAATTTCCATCAGCCTAAAAGTACTTTGCTTCTATTGATAGCCGCTTTGATTGGCGATAAATGGAAAGAAGCCTATATGTATGCTTTGAACAATGAATATCGTTTTTTAAGCTATGGAGATAGTTGTTTGTTTATTCCGTAAATTGAGATTGAGCAACACGCGTTTTATTCTCTTTGATCTAAATTTGCTTTGTTTATATTGAATAATAAAATGCAGGGATCTAAAATGAATTACTGTAGTTTTTTATCTAGATCTAAATGTTTCCCTCTTATTAGGTAATGATTATAATCTTGAATATACGCTTGCACAAACTTTTCTAATTCTTTCTTTTTACTTTGGTACAAGGGTAGGTGAATCAAATTGCGTGAAAGATTTTTATCGGTGCGATAATCGAATAAATCACAAGCTGCATCTTGTTCAAAATTTAATACAAATCCATCTTTGATCAGTTGATATCTACCGTTTTGATAATTGATAGAAAAATGAGGTGCACTGGAGTCAAAAACGCTTTCGCCATAAGCCCAAAAGGGTTTTGAATAAGAGAGTAAATGCAAAATACTAGGCATGACATCACATTGTTGAGTGATGAGATTGGGCTTTGTATATTCCGTTATTTTGGTATTTGGATAGTAAAAAGCCAAAGGAATACTTCGTTTTTCAATTTCTCCACTAAAGGTGGGGGTATATGATTGAGAACTATGGTCGGACGTAATTACAAAAAGAGTATTTTTATACCAGGGCATCTTTTGAATTGTAGCAAAAAATTGAGCTAAAGAAAAATCAGCATACGCGATACTTTCTAGTATGGGAATAGGTCCCTTTGGAAATTTATTTTTATATTTTTTAGGAATAGTGTACGGATGGTGAGAAGAAAGGGTGTAAATATAGGCTAAAAATGGTTGAGGCATTTTGTCTATTTTTTGTGCTGTAAATTGTAAAAATTTATCATCAAAAATACCCCAACGTCCATCAAAATCGTCTTCGTTATTATATTCACTTCGTCCAAAATAGGCATCAAAATCAGCCGAAGCGGCAAAGGCATTGTGCATCATAGTGCCATTGGTACCTCCGTGAAAAAAAGCACTTTTGTAATTTCTGTTTTTGAGGTACGTAGCCAAACTTTCGATGGGAATATCGGCATAAGGAGAGATTGTAAATGCTTTATCCATCAAAGAGGGAAGAGAGGCGGCAAGGATAGGGAATGCTTCGTTGGAACGATTGCCATTGGCATAGCATTTATAATAGGCACTCTGTTTAAATAAATGATATAAAAAAGGCGTAAACACACTATCTATATACTCATACGAGAGGCTCTCGACTATAATTACAACGACATTCGACTCCTTGGAAATGAGAGGCTCATTTAAATTTTGTATAGTTTGTGGATGCCATTTAGCTGTATGATGGGCGGTGTAGTGTTTTTGTAGTTCTGTTAAATCGATAAAATATTTTTTTTCGGAAAGTTCTAAATTGTATAGCGTTTTTCCAAGCACAAAAGGAGTATTGAGTACAAGAGCCGTGTTTTGTGATTTGGCGTATTTATGGGCATCTAACAAATCTATTGGACGGAGTTGGAATCCCCCTCTAGCTAAAATAATAAATACAAACACCCCTATACAAAAATATAAACTATTTTTTACGTAGTAATTGTTGAAGATTTTTTTTGATGTATTGCTATTGCGTGTTTGTGTTTCTTTATATTGTGTTTTTATTCCTATATATACAAGTGTGCCAATTAGCGCTATTAAAATAAGAGCTAGATACCAAAAATCAAGTAGCCCATCATAAATGGATTGTTTGGTTTCCGCATCCATTCGTTGTGGATTTAAAATTTCAGCGGTACTCCGTTTTACGGAAAAACGATAATAGGCAGTATCTCCCAGATTTAAAATCAAAGCACACGTATTGATAAGAATAAATAGTAGTGTAAGTCCTTTTTGATATATAGGGAATTGTCGAAATTTAAAAGGAAGTAGACTTAATAAAATGAGAGGTGCATTGCTAAACATAATAATGGAGAGATCAAATAGAATACCGCCTCCAAAAATGGATAAAATTTCGCCTTTGATATCAAATAAAAGTGGATTGCAAAGCAAGAAAATAAAACGTGTCAAACTATATAAAACGAGAACGAAAACCAATCGAATAAAAAGATTTCCAACCGCAGTGCTTGTTATTTTAGAATGAAAACGCATAAAATATAAATTAAAAAAAGCTTATTTTTACAAAAGTACATAAAAAAGAATGTAAAAGAAAAGATATATTTGTATAATTTAAAAATTATTTGTAATTTTGCCGCTCGTTTCAAGAGGATATTCTTTTAGAATCTCTAAGAAAAACGACTTGTTCCA
>JAVVPL010000036.1:0-17632 GCA_036655775.1 Bacteroidales bacterium
AATACCTATTTTTATCATGTAACAAAAGTACTAAAATTTTAAAAAATACACTATCTTTGTAAGAAAAAAAAACATGGTAACCAAACTCACTATTCCAGCACAAGGATACGATAGTGCCGAAGTACTAGTTCTTGGCATGCAGGCACCTTTACTTCCCATACATAAATTAGCTTTTTTATTGAACCGTGAACTTGATTTTACTTTGTGTAAAAAATCGGATTTTACTTTTTATTATGACGGGAATCAGCAAGCTACTTTTGATTTTTATACTTTTCCAGATCTTGAAAACCATGTGTCATTTTATCTTTTATCTAATAAATCACAATTCTATTTATTACCAAAATTTGCTAGTTCTGACTTTTTCCTCTTTGCACAAGGCAGTATTGATCGTTTGGATGCCCCCAAAATAATAGAGAAAATAGAAAATATTGAATCTATTTTTTCTGTAGCAAATATTCCCTTAGATAAAATCAAATTTTTAGATTTGCTTCTCAGCGACCTTGAAGAACATTTGGATCGCATTCGTATAGAAGAAACACCTTCCGTAGATAAATTACGAGAGGGGTTAAACAAAATTGAATTATGACAATCGTTGTTTATAATCTGTATACAAAAATTCTTTTACATAAATTGCTTCTCCTTCTTTTGCTATACAAATAGCAGGATGTTTAACGCCATTAAACATAGAGGTTTTAACCATCGTATAATGAATCATATCCTTGAATACAATGAGGTCGCCTATACCTAATTCCTTAGGGAATACCCAATCGCCCATGACATCACCTGCTAAGCAACTATTTCCTCCCAATCTATAGGTAAAACCTTTCAGTTTTTTTTGCTCCAATATGGATAAGGTATCTGGATCGATAGCCCCCACAACGGCTGGTTTATAAGGCATTTCCAAACAATCGGGCAAATGTGCGGTAAAAGATATATTTAAAATAGCTGTTTTAATCCCCGCATTACAAACTATATCTTCAACTCTACTTAACAAACAACCCGTTTCCCATGCAAAAGCACTTCCTGGTTCTAGTATAATATGTAAATTGGGATGTCGCTCTTTAAACGCCTTAAGAGTATCTATCAACAGTTGTACATTATACCCTTTTCGAGTCATTAAATGTCCACCACCCATATTTATCCATTTCAATTGGGGTAAATAACTGGCAAATTTTTCTTCTATGCTCTTTAAAAGAAGAACCAAATCTTCGGCTTTGGATTCACAAAGTGCATGAAAATGGAATCCTTCTATATTTGCAGGCAGTATATTGGGTAAATCTGTTTTTAAAATACCCAAACGAGAACCCGCTACACAAGGATCGTAGAGGGCGGTAGCGACTTGTGAAAATTCAGGATTCACACGAAGTCCAAACGATATTTTTGTATT
Source organism: Bacteroidales bacterium (assembly GCA_036655775.1). Lineage (GTDB taxonomy): Bacteria > Bacteroidota > Bacteroidia > Bacteroidales > P3 > JAVVPL01. Next base: position 1,388 of record JAVVPL010000036.1, read on the forward strand.
TACTTCCGAGGCTATTTGATGAAATCGTTCATATTGAATTAGCGAATTAAACGTAAGATGACTACTCATTGCTGCAATTTCTTCTATCTCTTGGGGGGTGTAAATTACAGAATAGGTATGAGCCAAAGAACCCATTTCTTCCACACATAAACGGGCCTCGAACAAAGAACTTGCCGTTGCTTTTGTAAAACCTTTGGCATTGAATACGGGAAAGGCACTCCACATAGCAAAACCTTTGAATGCTAGGATAATTTCTACCTGAGCTTCTTGAGCAACATAGTTGATCAGATCTAAGTTTTTTTCTAATAATTCTTGCTCTAAAACGTAAGCAGGATTAGGGAAATTAGCATAATTCATATTTGTATATAATTGGATGAAGGGGCTTAAAAATATTTATATTATGCAATATTAAATATAATTTTTGATACACGCAAACGAAATCACAGCAGAAGAGAACTTTTTTGATACTTTCTAAATAACGCTTTTCACTAATTTTAATTCCTTTAAAATATAAAATATATGATAGTTGTTCAAAAAAGATTAAATTTGTAACTAATATGATTAAACCCTATTCGCAATGTCTATAAAAAAACGCTTGAATTTTATCCAATATTTTTTCATTTCCTTTATTTTAATGCTCTGCCCCTTTGCCGCATCGGCATCGACATCAGCATCGGCATCGACACCTATTTTAGATAGTTTATGGTGTCAAGTCGACCAATTGATAGAACAAGCCTTACCTAAATCGGCTTTAGAGAAAGTGGACAAAATACAAATACAGTCACGGAAAGCATCAGATTGGAGTTCGTATATTAATTGTATTTTACATAAAGGAAAAATATGGAAAAGCTATGAGGAAAAACCTATGCTTTCTATGATTCGCCTTTTGAAAAACGAAATTTTAATTACTCCTTCTCCAGCTAAAGAAGTGTTGTATTCTATTTTGGGACAAACACTGAGCGAATACTATTCAATGAGGCGTTTTTACGACCATGATCAATTGCCCTCCATGGAAATAGATTCTCAAAATATTGAAACCTGGGATTTTGCTTATTTATTAGAACGAATAAAAGAAAATTACAAATTATCTATAGCGGAAAATGACTTTGCACTAAAAACTCTTTTACAAAAAACCCCTTTGGAAAAATATGAAACTCTTTTACAAAGCGAACCCGATGCCAATAGATATCGTCCCTCACTCTATGACTTACTTTCGTATAGAGCTCTCGACAAATTTAAAGAATTGCAAAACGAAAATAGCTTATCTCTAAACGATGAAATTCAAACTATTTACAATAATCTAGCCCTCTTTCATAGTCAAGACTCTCTCCCCTTAGCTTGGGTTGACTTGATGCTAAATAAAAATGAATATCTACATTCACAAAATAAAATTACAGATGCCGAATATGTAAAACAACTGGAGATTTGGAAAAATAAATATGCCGATTTTCCCATTTGTGGAGATCTTTTATTTGCGTTGGCCAACTATTGGTATGAACAAGGAAGTAAATATCAATGTACGGATTCTAGTTCGTTTTCTTATCGTTTTGATAAAAAGAAAGCCTACCATTATGCCAAAGAAGCTTTTGATAAATATCCACAAAGTATAGGAGCCAAAAATAGTAATCTATTACTTGCACAAATACAAAACACGTTTTTTTCTTTGCAAACGGCAAGAGTTGCTATCCCCGAAATGCCTATACTAGGGTCGTTACAATATCAAAATATGGATAGTGTTTTTATTTTATTTTACAAATTGAATGATACAAACCTTTGGGATTATCAAGAAAGCATGGAAAAAGAACAATGGGTGAATACCTATTCCCAGGCTTTTCCGTTTCAAGATAGAATGTATGGCTTGCCACAAACCAACGATTATCAGAATCATAGGGTAGAGTTAAATTTAGGTATTTTACCCATAGGAAGTTATTTATGCCGAATTTCTTCCTCTGCCGATTTTTCTCAAGCAACTAGTTCGTCACAAATTATTCAAGTGTCACCCCTTAGTTGCCTTATTGTCACAGAAAATGGTGAAACAGCAAAAGGTTTTATTTTAGATAGAATTAGTGGAAAAGGCATTGCTGGTGCAAGTATACATTTACTAAACAGCGAATTTAATTATCAAACGCATAAAAATACTTTTACTAAAGTGGGCAGCTATCCCTCTGTTTCAGATGGAAGTTTTGTGATCCCTGCCAAAGAAAAAGCAAAAACTTATCGACTTTTTATCACGTATAAAAAACAAACATTGTGGTTGGATGAAACTATCTGGCTTCGTCAAAAACAAGAAGGAACTCCAGAGGGTCAAAAAATGGTATATTGGTTTACCGATCGGGCTATTTATCGTCCAGGAGATATAGTGGAAGCAAAAGGAATCTTAGTGCAAAATTTAAATGACAGTATTTCTATTTTAAGTTCTCAGAAAATTACGAGTTCATTGTATTCTCCTAAAAACCAAGAAATAGCTAAAATAGAAAGTACTAGCAATGCTTTTGGCTCATTTTCACTTCGCTTTCAAATCCCCTTACAGGGACTCAAAGGACGTATGCATATTCAAGCTTTTCAAAGTCGTATTTATTTTGATGTGGAAGACTATAAACGACCTACTTTTGAAGTTACATTTACCGATCCATCGAGTTCATACATCTTGGGCGATAGCATACCTGTAAACGGACAAGCCTTACGATATAGTGGACAAGAATTGGCAAATGCAAAATATAATTATAGAATATATCGTCAAAAAGCACAGCCATTTTTCCGTTATATTAAATCGTACTATCCATCGGTAAGCGACAAAACCTTAATACAAGCAGGCGAAAGCACCTGCAATGTTTCGGGACAATTTGCTTTACAATTTTCGTCTTTACTTGATTCAAATCTTTTGTTACAAAACCCAAGAGAGACTTTATATCAATTTCTTGTCGAGGTGGATGTGCGTGATATAAATGGAGAAATTCAAAGAGGTATCCATTCTTTTATTTTATCGAAGACGGCTTTATTTACTTATACAAATGTGGAGGAACATTGGGTGGATACAGATAGTATGCCCATCGCTATACAATCGATGGATGTCAACGGTAAATCGATTCCAACCAAAGGTCATATTCGTATTTATAGAATTGAAAACGCAGAAAAAAATTGGAGCTATCCTAGAAAATGGAATGAAGCCGATCAGTTTATATATTCAAAAACTGCATTTAAAGCACTTTTTCCTTGGGATGAATATGAAAACAGTTTACAAATAGAAACCACACAAAATAGAATTCTAGTAGCGGAACAAAATTTCATATTTGGGGATAGTAGTGTATGTTTTAGAGATTGTCAAAGCTGGAGACAAGGAAAGTATCAATATGAATTAAATGTAGTAGATGCCAAAGGAAATCAAGCAAAGCAAATAGGCAATTTTGATTTTATAAACAGTCTGCATAAAAAAGAAATCTATCCTTCCTATTTTGAATTTGTCAATTTGACTCCTCAAGTAAAATGGGGCGATAAGGTGTCCTTTTTATTATCTACACAACAAAATCATTTATGGGTATATTACGAACTTCGAGATAGTGAAAACCATAGTAATGGACATTGGGTTCAACTTTCAAACGAACAGAAAATTATTGAAATTCCTCTTCTTGCATCTAGTAAAGGTTCGCAAAATCTAAGTATTCTTTGGGTGAAAAACAATCATTTATTTGTTTCGGAATCAAATATAGATATCCTACGACCCAATTCTAACTTTAAAATTCAGTTAAACACTTTTAGAAATAAAATAGAAGCAGGCAACAAAGAAACTTGGGAAATTACAATTCAAAATATAGATAGCACTTTGCAAAACAAAGAAATTAAAGAAGTATTGGTTTCTATGTATGATGCCTCTTTAGATGCTTTTGTGCCTCATCATTGGCAATTCTCCACTCCCTTCATTCCCAAACCCTATTCTATTTGGAATGAAGTCAAATATCTACCCAATTTTGAAAACATCCAAATTTTTCTAAATACTCGCTATCGTTCGGAACAAAACTATTATTCTTTTCAAAATAGAGTCTACAGTAGTTTGAATTGGGAAGGATTTCGCAATTTTGGCAGCAGTATACCCTTAACAATGTACTCTCGTGCAGGGGCTCTTGGAAATAAAGCAAGTAAAGCAATGGCCTTAGACAATTCAACAATGGCTATTGAAACCGAAAATAACACTCAAAATTGGGAAAGAAATATTCCCCTTCCTATCAAAACACAAATTCGTAACAATTTCAAAGAAACTGCTTTTTTCTATCCTTCTTTATTGAGTGATACTAATGGCAATGTACGTTTTAGTTTTTGGGCTCCCCAAGGTCTGAGCAAATGGAAATTTCAATGTTTTGCACACTCTAAACAATTACAGACTGCGTTATTTTCCACAGAAGTACAAAGTGAAAAAGCATTGATGATTTTTCCTAAACTGCCCCGTTTTGTTCGCTCTGGCGATCAATTGCACATTACTTGTCATACACAAACTTTAGCTAGCTCCAATGATTCATCTCAAATTCTCTTACAATTATTTTCTCTACATTCGGGAGAAAAACTTCCTTGGATTCAAGGGGATACTTTACAAAGGCTTTCTTTTGATTCTAATCAAAATGCCCTCAACCAATGGATTCTAAATATTCCCGAAGGATTTGAAGCTATCGGTTATCGTTTTATTGCCACCCAAGGTAAGAACTCCGATGGAGAAGAAGGAATACTCCCCATTTATCCTCGTGAAATGAAACTTACAGAGAGTTTGAACCTTTTTATTCATAGTGATGAAAAGAAAATTGTGGATACTAAAGCCTTTTTTAAAAATAAAAGTACTACCTCTTATGAATATAGTCTAAGTCTTGAATTTTGTCAAAATCCAATTTGGTATGCAATTAAAGCTTTACCTTATTTAAGCAGTAATATCAATACAAGTTCAGGTATTGCCACTACTTTATTTATGCAAAATTTAGGACGTTCTATCTTAGCAAACAATGCCGATATTGTGTCTACAATTCGTGCTTGGCAAAAACAAAAAACACGCAATAATCCTTTGGATAAAAATTTAGATTTAAAACAAATTCCTATTGAGCAAACACCTTGGACTACCGAAAATGCGGACAATGCCGACCTATCCCCTCTTTTATCTCTTTTAGATGACAACACATTTAACTCGGATCAACAAAATTTGTATAGACAATTAGAAGATCGACAATTACCAAATGGAGCTTTTAGTTGGCTAGAAGGAGGAACCGAAAATTTGTATATTACACAAGAAATTGTATTTTCTTATAGTTTTTTACAAAATTTACAAACTGGCTATGAATTTCCAGCCAATTTTATTTTTCAAAAAGCTTTAGCATATTTAGATGTTCGCTATAAATTTAATTATGAAAAGAACCTAAAATATAATAAGCAAGGCAAAGAAATGTATTTGAGCGATGACATTGTAACTTATTTATATAGTAAAATAACGATGGAACAAGATTTAAATTTAATAAAGAAAAATAAAATCTACCAATTTTTTCATACACAAGCCATTCAATATTGGCCTAAACAAAGTCTTTATTCTCAAGCCATTTTAGCCCTTTATTTTTACAAAACAAATGAATTGGATCATGCCACTGCCATTTTGAAATCAATCAAAGAAAGAGCTTTATTTTCGCCTGAGATGGGACTATACTTCAATGTGTATAATGAGCCCATTTACAAAGCTATCGAAACGCAAGCTTTACTGATTATTGCTTTTGAAACTATCAATCAAGACAAGCAAACCGCAGATTTATTAAAACAATGGTTAATTGCACAAAAAAGAACCCAAAATTGGGGAAGTGAAAAAGCTACTTCATTGGCGGTTTATGCACTTTGTGCTAGTGAAAACACGCATACATTTTCTTTGCAAAACGCAGGAGAAATTAATATTCAAATGGATACTATCGATATTAGCACTTCGCAAATTGACGAGAAAAATACAGAAATAGGCAGTGGCTATTTTAGAAAAACATGGACTGGCAACGAAATTCCTAGTCCATTTAATACTCTTAGGATAGAGAAAAAAGCAGGTAAGGGGATTTCCTTTGGGGCCCTATACAGACAATATAGCGAAGAGTCTAGTAAAATCAATGCAAGCAAAGGCGGTTTAGAAATTCGCAAAACCTATTTTGTGAACAATTCTACTTTGGATGGAAAAGAAAACTGGGAAGTCATAGACCCTAAAAAAACGCTCAAAATAGGCGATAAAGTACAAGTACAATTAGAAATTCGCAGCGATCGAGATTTAGATTTTGTCCATTTGGTAAATATGCGTGCAGCGGCTTTAGAGCCTTTGGCTTCAAGCTCTGGCTATATGTATGAAAATGGACTAGCCTATTATAGAAGCATAGAAGATGCCTCCATTCACTACTTTTTTGAGCATATAGATAAAGGGCACTATTTTATTTCTTATGAAGTAAAGGTAGATCAAGCAGGTGTGTTTAGTGATGGCGTAGCCTCTATTCAATGTTTATATGCTCCTGAATTTACAGGACATTCACAAGGAGGACAATTTGATGTACGATAAGGATAAATATCGGCTTATTTAAAAGCGGTTTCACTCAAACCATCGCCCCCTAAACTCATTCTATCAAAATAAGTAGGTACTTCTTTGCCTTGTAATTTGTCAACATATAGCTTGGCTATATATTGTGACAACATAAAACCATGCCCTCGCATACCTACAAATAAACCTAAGGCTGGATCTACGATATAGCGAGGTTCTGTATAATACCCCGCCCAAGAAGCTTGAAAGCCTACATTTTTTAAAGATGGAATCCAAGTACTTACCATTTGCGACACTACTTCTAAAAATTCTTGCGTATTTGTTTTGATATTTGCATTGGCCTGCATAGCATCTACGGCAGGTGAAGCGCAGACTATAAGTTGTCCCGTACTCTTTAATTGCTGACCGTAAACGGCTGAAAACCCCTGATACTTACGTCTATCTATAAGCATATCCAAGCTGTCGTTATTAATCCCCAACAAAGGCAAACGACGCGTAATAAAAGCTTGGTGTTTGACTGGATACAAACCCGTTTCTATATCTAGTTTTCGAGCAAATTCCTCGGCCCCACTACCCAACGCATTGATAAAATAGTCGGCCTTACATTCCACATATTCTCCAAAACGGGTCAAAACCCACACATTGTAACCCGTTTCATTTTTTTCAACTTCCACCACTCTGCAATTTTCCAAAATCACGCCTCCTTTTTCTTTTCCTATTTCTCGTAATAAATCTATGGTTTTACCAGGGGTAGCTTGCCAACAATCTTTAGAAATTAAAGCATGTTCATAGCAATTTAAATGCGGATTTATTTGTGGTGAAATTTCTTTAGCAAAATCTTGTCGATCGATCATGTAGGCATCTGACCATGCTTTTGATGCTTCTAAGGCTTGATAACTTTCTTCATCATGAGCAAAACTAACATATCGAGTGGGTTTAAAATCAATCGATCGTATTTTTTCCAATTGTTTAAATAATTCCAAATTATGTTTTGCCAAATCTGAAATTTCGGGTAATCCAAAAGCAGGACGTCCTCCTGCGAGATTACGCCAAGAACTTCCTCTACCCGTATTTGCCAAAAGTGGATACATGCCCGCTTCCGACATATAGCGAAACAATGAACTTCCAGTCATTCCACCCCCTGCAATAAAAGCACGCACTTTAATTACTTTGTGTTTTGAAGGAAATATATATATGTTTTTTTTATCGTCAGCGGCTAATTCCCCTAATAAAATTTGATTGGATAGGGGTGCACGTGGATTCACTTCGCCTGTTAACTCAATACCTTTGGCCCCTAACACTTGCCGCAAACGAGGGATGCAACGTTTCCCTCTACAAGGTCCCATTCCCAAATGCGTTGTATGTTTAATTTCATCTACGGAAATAAATTTACGACTTCCTATTTGCTCCACTATTTCATCAATTTCCACATCATCACAATGACAAATATACGTTTTATCTTCTGCTGAATGAGTTTTATTACTTGGAGTACAAGTTTGTAAAACCAAAGGCTTTGGATATTTTTCTTGCACTATAAATCCTCTTACATTTAATAAGTCTTCTCCTTCTAAATTGAAGGCATTCACACGCGCAACATTGGTTTTATTTGGCTTATGTAAGATTTTTTCAATTTGACCTTCGCCCAAAATTGCACCTTGATTATTAACCAAAAAAATCATAGCTCCTTCAGCTACTTCATATTCAAAAGGTAAAAATAATTGTTTTTTAGCCAAATGATAGCCAAAGATAGCTAAGCCTGGGCATTGATTGACACATTCCATACACCCTATACATTTGTTATAATCGATGGAAGGCGTAGTAGAGGTAGATGATTTGGTAATAGCACCATATTTACACGCAAAAGAACAGGGATTACAAGCAAAACCATAAAGACAATCCAATACCACAAAACCTTTTTCCGTTCTTCTTTTTGGGTCGGGAATAGCCGCTTCTTCTCTCAAACGAACAGGGTGTTGCTGAGAATCTATATATTGTTTGGAAATATTTAAATAGGCATCATACGAAGAAGGCACATGCAGTGCCTGCATAATCTCCAACGCACATTGTTTACCCCGAAGAACGGCAGAAGTGCCCTCACCTATTCGAGTAGCATCTCCCACTCCATAACAAGCATCCCCAAAAATCTCACGTCCTTTAACAAACAATTGATTGTCGGGAAGCAAACCCGTGCAAATATTAATTACATCTATATCCTCTATAATTTTTTCAGTACCTGGAATTATTTTGAAATCTTTACATTCAGCAATCAAAGCTCCACAAATACCTGTATGATCTTTGTTTGGAATTGCTTTGAGCAAAATATGGGATAAATAGATTGGAATTGCCAATCGACGCACTCTGTTTGCTTGTACGGGAAAACCTCCTTCCACAGGCATGGCCTCTATAATAGCTTTCACCTCAGCCCCTGCTTGCATAGCTTGATAAGAGGTTAAATAACCTATATTTCCTGCGCCTACCGTTAAAATCTTTTTACCCAAAAGAGTAAATTCATTATTCATCATTTTTTGCACCACGGCTGCGGTATATACGCCAGGTAGATCGTCATTTTCAAAAGCAGGCATAAACGGAAGTGCCCCTGTGGCAGCTACCATTCTATCACATTGAACATAAAAAATTTCATCCGTAGATTTGTTTTTTACACCCAGTTTTTTCCCTTCTAAAACATCCCACACTGCGCAACCTAACAAAATACCGTCAAGATTATCACCCGCTAAAGCATTCGCAATATCAAAACCTCGCATACCTCCATATTTTTTTTCTTGCTCAAAGAAAAAAAACTGATGCGTTTGCATCACGAATTGACCGCCTATTTTGTCGTTGGCATCTATTACTAAATTCGGAATTCCTTTTTTGTTTAATTCTTCCCTCACTGCTAAACCCGCAGGTCCTGCTCCGATAATGGCTACCGTAGTATGATATACCTTAGTTTCCAATTTTGAGTGTACAGGGTTTTGTGTAGGCATATAATTGACTGGAATTTCAGAAACTACTTTTACATTATCTACCAATGTACAACAAATACGACGTATTTCTCCATCCACCAACATTTCACAAGCTCCGCATTTTCCTATCCCACACTCCAAACTTCGCTTTCGACCTTTGAGACTATGCCCATGTACGGGATAGCCCGCTTGGTGCAATGCCGCGGCAATAGTAAAACCTTTTTGCCCGTTTATTTCTTGTCCGTTGAAAGTAAATTTCACTTGTTGATCCAATGGAATTGTCAAAATGGGATGTTGTGTAATTTTGTACATGCTAGTAAGTTTTAAAAAATAAAAAGCCGTTTCTGTCTTCATCAGAAACGGCTTAAAAAATTAATTATTTGGTAGGGGTAATCACTTTTAAATTGTCACCCGCATCTTCTACGATTTTTTTGTACCACCAATCGGGATACTTAGGTTGCGAAGGCATAACAGCTCGTTGTTCTCCATATTTGGAATTTTTAAATTTGCCATTTTCTTCTTTTTTGATATTCCCGTCAATATATTTAACTAATAAATACTCACTCAATTTTTTCCAACGAGCAAATACTATACTTGCTTGTGCATTAGAAAATGTATTAGCTTGATTTACGAGTTTTTTCATATCCGTTTCTTTTCCCCAAGCAGCATCATTTAATGCAACTTTTTTAATAAACGAAGTTTCTAATTCTTTTTGTACGCTAATCACATCTTTGATAATATCATTATATCTAAGATAGGTAAAATTGGTTACTTGATTAAACAACCAAAATGCAGAAGTTGGCGAATAGGTAATCATGTTTCCATTGCCTACTTTAAAACATTCAGGAATTTGCGTAATTCCACAATACATAGGAGTATAGCAAGTGCTATACGTATCATCTACGCCAAACCATAAAATTCCACCTATTGGATTGGGCAACCACGAACGACTTTGCGTAACAAAAGAAAAACCTGTTTGTTGTGTAGAAATTGCACGTTCGTGAACATATTCTTTTCCATCTACTTCAAAACCCATAGGTCTCCAACGATAAGGACATTGAAATGGACCTGCACCTAAATCTTTGGTCATATCCATAGATGTGCCTTCGTAATGGTCACGCATCATATTCATCACATCTTCTAGGCCTAGTTTGCGATCTGGAGTAATCCACAATGGCATACGCATACTTAAATCTTCACCTCGTGCATATTTTTCATATTTTGCCATTTCGGCTCTGTTGGCTTGCATAAAACCCGACCAAACACGCGCTTCGCAACCTCTAGCTGCACCAAAATCAAGAGGGGCATAAGTATCTGAAAAACTAAAATCTTCAAAATTGCCCGCAAATAGACCTATATTTTTTGCATAATCTACCACATCATACGCATATATGCACTCTAATTCAGGCATATTTATTTTTTTCAATTCTTTGGAGGTAATGGATCTTTTTCCATCGGCTTTCAAAATTTTGGTAATTCGTGCATGATTGGCATGTCCCGAAATAGCGCCATCTGGAATACGATAGGCAACCCAAACAGCTCCCTTTGTATATTTTTTGGTATCCACATTTCCTTTTTTATCCAAAATGGGTTTTCCTTTTCCTATAATTTCAAGAATCCAAACCTCATTAGGATCGCTAATAGAAAGACTTTCGCCTGCACTTGCATAGCCATAATTACTAACCAAATCGCTCATTACTTGAATAGCTTCACGCGCATTTTTAGCTCGTTGCAAGGTCATATAAATAAGGGTCCCATAATCAATAATAGCTGTAGTGTCTTCTAATTCACTCAAACCTCCGTATGTAGTTTCGGCAATAGCCAATTGAAATTCATTCATATTTCCCACTACGGAATACGTTTGACTTACTTGTGGAATTTTTCCCATTTTACGACCCGAATCCCAATCAAATACATCCACCATTGCACCTGCAGGATAGCTTGCTGCAGGACGATAATACAATTCGCCATACAAAACATGTGAATCGGCGGAATAGGTAACCATTGTAGAACCATCTTTTGATGCGCCTTTTGTAATCATGAAATTGGTACAGGCTTGTGAACTCAACGAGCCTAACGCGACTACGGACAAACCCAGTAGCGCAATTTTTCTTAGTGTTTTTTTCATTTATATATATTTGTTTTTTTTACATAAAACGCAAATATACGGAAAAAATAGATTTCTACAAAGTCTTTCTTTAAGTCTATTTTTTGAATTTTTATCTGCAAAATTCAAAAAAATATTGTATCATTGCAAAAATTTCAGCTAAACTCACATTTTATGATTGCTATTGAAAATACCCTTATATCTACCGATATTTTTACGCATTACTTTTGTTGTTCTTTAGAACATTGCAAAGGAACTTGCTGTATTGACGGAGATGCTGGTGCGCCTTTGGATGAAGACGAAATACCTATATTGGAAAAATGGTATCCTTTCTTTAAAAAATATATGAGAGAAAAAGGAGTACAAGTGGTGGAAGAAAAAGGATTTTTTGAACTTGATGCGGAAGGAAATTTCGTAACCCCTTTGATAGAAAATGCGGACTGTGCCTATTTAACTATGGATTCTGATGGGATCGCCAAATGTGCTATAGAGAAAGCTTTTTTAGCAGGTGAAATTACGTATCCCAAACCTATTTCATGTCATTTATATCCTATTCGCATTAGCAAGTACAATGATTACGATGCACTAAATTATCATGAATGGGAAGTTTGTAAAGATGCTTTAGCTTTAGGAGCTCAAAATTCACTCAAAGTATTTCAATTTTTGAAAGAACCTTTAATTAGAAAATATGGAGAAGAATGGTATAAGCAAGTTGAAATAGCTCATAACGAACTATTTATGTAGAATTTTATTTAAAATTACAAACTTTTCAACAAATTTAGTGTTTAAAAAAAATAGATTTCTATATCATTGAATATGTATCCATTATATTATGATCCTAGATTATAATTTGATAAAAATTTCTCAACTTAATAAAAATACAATACATTTGCATGGAATTGCCAAATTGGTACACTATGGAAAAACAATTTACATGTTTAACTAACAAACACAACAATGTCTATTAAACAAAAGACTTTTGACCTTCGTAAACGTATGGAAAATGCGTTAATCGGAGGTGGCGAAAAAGCCATCGAAAAGCAAAAAGCAGCCGGTAAACTACCAGCGAGGGAACGAATTTTATCGATTTTAGACGCAAATTCTTTTCATGAATATGATTTATTCGTAGAACATTCTGGAAAAGATTTTGACATGGATAAAAAATATCTTCCTGGAGATGGCGTAATTACTGGAACAGGAACGATTAATGGGTATCCTGTATGTATTTATGCTCAAGATTTTACCGTTTCTGGTGGGTCTTTAGGGTATATGCATGCGAAAAAAATCACCAAAATCATGGATCATGCCATGAAATTAAAGGTGCCTATTATCGGTATTAACGATTCTGGAGGTGCCCGTATTCAAGAAGGGGTAAATGCCTTAGCTGGATATGGCGAAATCTTTTATCGAAACACAATGGCCTCTGGCGTTATTCCACAACTTTCTGTAATATTAGGACCTTGCGCAGGCGGGGCTGTTTATTCACCCGCTCTTACAGATTTTGTTTTTGTAGTGGATAAAATTTCAAAGATGTTTATTACAGGTCCCGATGTAATTCGTTCTGTATTGGGTGAAGAAATTAATCAAGAAGATTTGGGTGGCGCTCGTGTGCATGCTGAAATCAACGGAAATGCTCACTTTTTTGCAATGAGCGAACAAGAATGTTTTGCTCAAATCAAAATGTTGATGAGTTATATTCCTTGGAATAATACTAAAAAAGCCGAAGTATTTCCAACCAAAGCTCCCAAACGTACTTACAAAATTGATGAAGTAGTTCCCGAAAATGCCAAACAACCTTATGATGTTCGCGATATCATCAAAGCTCTTGCCGACGATTCTGAATTTTTGGAAATTCAAGAATTATTTGCAGCCAATATTGTCATTGGATTTGCTCGTGTAAACGGTCAAAGTGTGGGACTTGTTGCCAATCAACCCTTAGTAATGGCAGGGGTATTAGATGTGGATAGTTCTGACAAATGCGCTCGTTTTATTCGTTTTTGTGATGCATTTAATATTCCTTTAATTACATTGGTTGACCTTCCAGGCTATTTACCTGGAATTGATCAAGAACATGCGGGTGTAATTCGTCACGGAGCCAAAATTTTATACGCTTACTCTGAAGCAACGGTTCCTAAAATCACTATTATCATACGTAAAGCATACGGAGGTGGTTATATAGCGATGTGTTCGAATCACTTAAAAGCAGATTTTGTATTTGCTTGGCCTACGGCAGAAATTGCGGTTATGGGTTCTGAAGGTGCTGCAAACATTATTTTCCGCAACGAAATTATGGCTGCAGAAAATCCAAACGAAATGCGAAAGAAAAAAATTGCAGAATATAAAAAGAAATTTGCGAATCCTTATGTGGCTGCAGCTTATGGTTATGTAGATGCTGTAATCGACCCTAAAGATACCCGCAAATTTATTATTCATGCTTTAGATATTTCACAAAATAAAACGGAAATCCATCCAAGTAAAAAGCATGGTATTCCTCCATTTTAAACAATAATTATGTCAACAAAAGAATCAAAAAAAGAAACTAGTAAAAGCAAAACGAAAACGAAAGTGGATACTTCCACATATCAAAGTTTTGCGATGGAAGATACTACGTACAAAACTACATTTACGAAAAAATATATTGATCGCAAACCCTATACCCCAGCCAAACCAATGGAAATTATTTCATTTCTTCCTGGAACTATAGGTGAATGTTTTGTCAAAGTAGGGGATTCTGTAAAAAAGGGTGATAAACTTTTGGTACTTGATGCTATGAAAATGAATAACGAATTACTTGCCCCCGCTGATGGAACCGTAAAATATTTAGGCGGTACCACGGGAGACAATGTTCCTAGACATTTTGTTTTAGCCGAAATTGAACCCATTGTAACAGCACCTACTACATCTTCAAACGTAGTAAAATAATATATCCATCTTCAAAAAAAGAGAGTATCTAGTTCTAGATACTCTCTTTTTTTTATAAAAATTAGAAAAAATTAGATGTGTTTAGATGTAAAAATAGATCGTTTTTATTCAATTTTAAGAATTTTTTAAGAAAAAAAAGAGAAATTTTAAGAATTTTTTTATTTTTTTTCACTGACTTTAAGTGTATTACATTTTAAATGTTAAAATTTTTAACATTTATTTTGGTAATTAAAAAAAAAGTAGTAATTTTGCCCCATCAATTTAGAAATTATAAATCACAAAAAAATTTACTCCAATGAGAAAAATGATGTCTGTTTTAGCAGTAGTAAGCATGATTGCTTTCGCTAGCTGCAAAAGTTCTGAAGCTCCTGTAGAAGCAACTGAAGAAGTAACCGCTGTAGAAGAAGTTCAACCTGAAGCTCCAGTAGCTACTGATACTACAACTGTAGTTGCTCAATAATTCTTGAGTTCAACATTTAAAAAAGCCGTTCCGCAAGGAACGGCTTTTTTTGTTTTATATTTTTCCCTATCTTTGCAGCCTTATTCTATATCTTAATGACAAACACATCTAGTATCACATCATTTGAAGCCCTAGTTATAAAAGGCAAACAACTAGGTCGTCGAATAGGATTCCCTACTGCAAATCTCGAAGTTCGAGAAATAAATCTTTATGAACATTTACAAGGAGTCTACGCGGTTTGGGTTGAATTTAACCACAAACAATACAAAGGAATGCTCAATATTGGACAACGTCCAAGTTTTGAAGATTTTCCTCCAAGTGTAGAGGTTCATATTTTAGATTTTGACGAAAATATTTATGGGAAACATCTCAAAATAAGTATCCAACAGAAACTTAGAGAGGAAAAAAAATTTGAAAACATTGAGGCTCTCGTTGCTCAATTAAATAAAGACAAACAAAAGCTATTAAATTTAAAGATGTAAGTTAAGAAAAGCTTGCATTTTTTAGATTCAACTTTATATTTTGAAAAAAAAAACTTACCTTTGCAAGAGTTTTTTCAACATAAAATTAATATTATACATTATATCCAAAATAAAAAAAAATGGCACACACTTTCACAGACGCTAACTACGAGGAGTTAGTATTAAAATCAGACAAACCTGCAATCGTTGACTTTTGGGCAGAATGGTGCGGACCTTGCCGTATGCTTGCCCCTATTATTGAAGAAATGGCTACCGAATTTGAAGGTAAAGCTATTATTGGCAAAGTAGATGTTGACAGTTGCCCTTCTATCACCAAAAAATATGGCGTACGCAATATTCCCACTATTTTATTTATAAAAAATGGGGAATTAGTTGACAAACAAGTTGGAGCGGTTCCAAAGGCTACTTTAGTTGCTAAATTGGAAGCAATTTTATAAATTGAATTTGACAACAGAATATAAAAAAAGCAAAAAATCAAATTGATTTTTTGCTTTTTTTATATCTTAGTTTATACCATTCGCATGTGAAGAGGTTAAAAAAACAATCCCTATTTGAATTAAGGTTGAACAAAACTTGAATGATGGTGGGGAAAATTTACATATCTTTTTTATAATATACAAATGTTATCGTAAAATCGTTATACAGAACTATTTATAGTATAAACTAAACGCAAAATAAACGAAACAAGCAACTAATTTATTAGAAAGACAAGTATAAAAAAGAGTGAGAGAACCTTTGTGAAATATCGTAAAGTAATGAGTCAAAGACCTTTTGAAGTTTTAGAA
>JAVVPL010000037.1:0-15560 GCA_036655775.1 Bacteroidales bacterium
TTGATTGTAAGCGGTATTGCCAAGTTGAAAAAGGGTACTTGGATCTTGAGTTTCGGCTTTTCCTTCTAAAGAGGAGAGGAGAAAAAAAGTGCATATAACAGAAAAAATAAGTATTTTAGATGAGATCCAAAGCCTATCCACATGCTTTTGGGGTGCATTCCATAGAATGGGATAACTAAAAATCGTTTTTATGGATGATTGCATACGCATAATTAATATTATTTGAGTTCTTTTACTAATTTATAAATAACATCTAAGGCTTCATTATAGATATGCTCCATACTTTCTTGGCTATTGCCTTGGGGGGCAAAACGTTCGTATTCGCAATGGTCTAATGTAACTAAAAAGTTTTGAATTAAATCTTCACTAATATTTTGTTCACTTAAGGTTTTGCCTACATTGTCAATGGAAAGTTCGGCAAGAGAAATATTTAATTTTTGACTTAAAAAACCCCATAAAGCCTGTGAAATTTCAATATAAAATAAGTCTTTGGCATTTTGTTTTAGATATTGATTTGCCTTTTTTAAACATTTTTTAGCTTTTTTTAGTGCTTTTTTATTTTGTGTGCCTACAATATCTAATTCTTGTTTGAGTCTTTTGTGATTGTAAAACAAATAAGCAATAAAACAGAAAAAACAGAGACCTAGGCTTAGATAAAAATAAAAAGAAAGAAAAAAGGCATTTCCTTTGGGGCTAAAATGTGTGTTTTTGGCAATATATTCAATATCGTTATTCAATAAAGCTAATTTGGATTGCGTTTGCAAATTATTGCCCGTCCCATTACCCTCGGAAGGGGCTATATTTAAAGTGATTTCATCTATGGTTTGGTTTAGGTAATCGGCTTTTTGTGGATTGAAAAAAGAATAGGTAAAACTATTGATTTTATAAACTCCAGGATTGCGAGGCACCACAATGAATTCAAAAGTTTTACTTCCGCTAAGCCCATTTGCATTAGCATTGATTTGCGTACTAATTTTAGGTTCGTACACTTCAAAATCGGGTGGAAAAACAAGTTCAGGTTGATTGATAAGTTGAATATTCCCTTGTCCTTTTACTGTAAATTTAAAGGTGATCGCATCGTTTGCTTTAATTTGTTTGTTTTTATCGTACTCAAATTTGCAGGTATAATTCCCCACCAAACCTGTAAAAGAAGCAGGTTTGTTTTTTTCGGGTAAGGGTTTTACCTTAATACGCAAGGTGTTTGATTTGAGGTTTTTTTTCACATTGACCACACTGGCAAAAAAAGGATCATCAAAAAAATCAAAAATGCTTCCTGTGCGTTGACGTTGATTTTGTACGGGAACTTGTGCAATAGCCTCGATTTCTAGAGGATCAATGCTTAAAGAGCCCGATTCTTGAGGATAAATAGCAATTCGCCTAAGTTCTGCCACTGTATATCGCTTGCCATTAATAACTTCGGTTTTGGCTTCTTGTTGGGGCATATCTTTGAGTTCTTCGCTCCAAAAACCTTTAATGGAGGGCGTTTTGTAGATATTGTATTGCGAAAGTGATACCGCAGTGTAAATTTTGTAACTTAAAATAATTTCTTCGCCTTGATATACTTGTGTTTTATTGGCACTAGCTCGAATAAAAAGATCCTTACTGCTGATTTCTTTGTCCCCTTGTGTGGGGGCGCTTTGTGAGTTTCTGCCTCTGTTATTATTTTGCGTGTTTGAGTTACTTCCTGCATTCCCTTTTACCACATTGATGTTTATATTTTCACTTTCGTATTTTTTTCCATTTACATTAATGCTTGCTTTTCCGATGGCATAATTGCCAGTTTTTAAAGCCTTTATCACATACGAATATGAAAAATTATAACTTTGAGAGGCAACGCCATTGATAATTTGAATATTGGAAGATTGCGATTGACTAGGGCCATAAAGCAAATCAAAGCCTCTAAAACTAGGCGATTTAAAATTACTACCTCCTTGGGTATTCAAATTAAAGCTAATTTCAAATTCCTGTCCTTCGGCTACCTGTTTGGGATAACGAGCACTAAATTGAACGGGTTCCTGAGCATATACTAATGAAAATAAAGGTATAATAAAACAGAAAATTACAGTTAAAAATAGATATTTAAATTTATATTTTTGCATCTTACCAATCTTTTTCTATGTGCTTATTTTGTACAGGTACTTTTTGTTTTTTTATTTTGTCGAGAGTGTTTTTTTCTTGATTGTCAAGAGCATTTAACATCCTTTCGGCATCGGCTTGTTTCATTTGATCGGGTCGACGACCTTGTTTATTTGGGTCTTGTTTGTTCTCGTCGTTTTCAGGAGGCGAATTTGGATTTTTTTTATTTTGATCGGGATTGTCCTTTTTATTTTGATCTTTATTTTGGGATTGCTTATTTTGATCTTTATTGTCTTTGTTATCTTTGTTGTCTTTGTTTTGTTTTTGTTGATTTTGTTGATTTTGTTGATTTTGTTGTGCTTTCAACATTTTTTGAGCATAAGCTAAATTGTATTTGGCATCTTGATCTTTGGGTTGAATTTTGAGAGATTCTTTATAAGAGGCGATGCTTTTTTCGTAGTCTTTGTTTTGGAGTTGCACATTCCCAATATTGTAGAGAAGACTGCTTTTTTGCTTCGCTGTCAACAAGGGATTTTGTAAGGCTTTATTGTAATTTTCCAAAGATTCATCATAGAGATTTTGTTTGTATTGCGCATTCCCTAAATTGTAGAGCCCTTTTACTTGTGTACTATCCTTGGCCAAGGCTTTTCTATAATAGGTTTCAGCGGTATTGTATTGTTTTTTGTCAAACGATTTATTGCCTTGACGCAACAAATTTAAGTTTGATTGGGCATCCACTTTCATAGAAGAAACTAAAAGAAATATGAAGAAAAAGGAACATTTATTGTTTTGCATAGATCTATAATTTTTAATGTAAGCGTACTGAAAACATAGCGGTATGTTTTGCTTTCTGCTTAGGGGCGTTTGACCCCAAAAAGATGTTGATAATTAAATATTTTATTTTTTTTCTCAAAGAGTAAAAGATCGATAATAAGTAAGAGTAGAGCCCCAAAAAGAATATATTGGAATTGACTTTCATAGTCTGAAATATTGCGACTATCATGGGTTGTTTTATCTAATTTGTTGAGTTTCTCAAAAATAGTCTCTACGCCTGCGGATGAATTATTGGCACTTACGTATGAGCCATTGCCCGCTTGTGCAATTTCTTGGAGCATATTTTCATTGAGTTTAGTGAGAATAATATGGTCTTCCTTATCTCTTTTATAGCCTTGAATTTGGCCATTGACATAGATAGGAATTGGACCTCCTTGAGGAAGTCCCATCCCAATGGTATTGACGATAATATTGTTCGAGCTAGCTTTAGCAGCGGCATCCATGGCATTATCTTCATGATTTTCGCCATCACTAATTACGATAATGGCTTTGTTTTTTTTATTTGCGCTTTGCGGATCAAAACTTTGTGTACAAAGATTGATAGCGGCACCAATTGCGGTACCTTGTACGCTCATGTCGGAAGTGTTGATATTGTTGATAAATAATTTGGCCGCTCCATAATCGGAGGTGAGAGGTAGTTGCACAAAGGCATCGCCTGCAAATACCACCAAACCGATACGATCATTTTGTAATTTTTCGAGTAAGCGGATAATGGACTGTTTAGAACGCATCAAGCGACTAGGCTGAATGTCTTGACAATTCATACTTTCGGAAATGTCAAGTGCAATCATTAAGTCAATTCCTTTGCGATCTACTTTTTTTACTTTTGTTCCCATTTGTGGATTTGCCAAAGTGAAAACAAGTAAAATAAAGGCGCATAGTATACAATAAAATTTAAGATTGTTTTTACCTTTTGAATAATCGGGCATTAGAGAAAGTATCAAATTTTGATCGCCTAATTTCCGAATATTTCTATGTTTTCTGTACAAATAAATATAAAAGCAAGCTAGTAGCGGAGCAACTAGGATCAATAAATATAAAATGGCGGGTTCTTCGAATCTAAACATGATTTTTTGGGTATAGTTTTAAAAACAAATAAACGAAATATGATTTCTAAGCTAAGAAACGCTAAGGCGATCCAAACCCAAATTTTGTATTCATCTGCTTTGTGTTCAAAGGATAAAACTTCTATTTTGGTTTTTTCTAAACGATCAATTTCTTTGAAAATTGCTTTGAGTTTATTTTGATTGGTGGCGCGAAAATATTTACCTCCTGTGGAGCTAGCAATATTACTCAATAAGTCTTCATCAATTTGCACTTCTACATTTTGGTATTGAATTCCGAAAGGTGTTTGAAAAGGATAAGGAGCAAGTCCTCGAGTTCCCACTCCCACGGTATAAACACGAATTCCATATAATTGCGCCATATCTGCCGCACTTAAAGGATCGATGGCTCCCATATTGTTGACTCCGTCGGTTAGCAATATAATGGTTTTACTAATGGCTTCACTATTGCGCAATCGATTTACGGCCACCGCTAAACCATCGCCTAGAGCGGTACCATCTGCAATAAGACCACTGCGTAAGGCTCGTAGTTGAGAATTAAGAATAGCGTGATCGATGGTCAATGGGCATTGGGTATAAGCTTCACCGCTAAAAGCAACAATACCCATACGGTCGGTAGAACGCCCTTTCATAAAATCAGCAGCAACTTTTTTGGCAGCTTCTAATCGATTGGGACGAAAATCTTCGGCTAACATACTTCCTGAAACATCCATGGCCATGATGATGTCTATTCCTTCAACATTTTCTTCATTGCTTCGTAAGTTGGATTGAGGACGAGCTAGAGCTACGATAATTGCACAAATACAAAGTAAACGAAGAATGAACCAAAGAGGATGGAGGCGTTGGCGAAGGGTTTTGTGTATACTTGCTTTAAACTCGGAGTCGGAAAAATGTAAATGAGGTACACTTTTTCGATATTTTTTGAAATACCAAAAAATAAGCAAAGGAAGCAACAGAAGTAAATAAAAATAACGCGGATTTGCAAAACTGAGGTCGTACCACATAAGACTAATTATTTAGAGATTCAGCAGAGGAATTTGCTTCTGAATTTATATTTTGTTTTTCTGTATTTTGTTTTTGGGAGGCAATCAAATTAACAAAAGTAAGCGCGTTTTTATACGCGGTTTCATGTTGTTCGGGCAGGGGCATATCTTTGGCAAATTTGACCATTACGGAGGGTAGAAGTATGCTTTCCAACAATGAATATGCCGTGCCTTTGCCATAATGTTGACCAAATTCTGTCAAAATTTCATCGGTGGTTTTTTCTAAAGTTGGAATATGTATGTCGTTGTCGATGTAAACACGGATAATATCGGTAAGTTCGGTGTAGTATTCTTTTATTAAATTTTGTTGCCACAATTTTTTGTTGTGAAGCGTGTTGAGCTGTTCGATGGCCAATATATTGGCAGGAACGGGAGGTTTGACGGCATGTGTAAATAAGGGTTGATGTTGTTTACGTCGACGTAGATAAAAAATAAGTAGTAGAATAAGCCCAACTACGAGTAGGGGAATAAGAATCCAAGGTAGAATTTCTCTAAAAGTATAAGGAATGGAAAATATAGGCTTAATGTCTTTGATGGCCAAATTGGTGTCAACGGCAGGAGCTACAATGGTATATTTGAGTGCGGGGATTGTAAATTCTAAGGCCGTTGTATCGGAGGGTTTGCCTTTGAGTAAAAAACACATGGAAGGAATTTGGTAAATTCCTTCTTCATACATGGCAAATACAAAGGTTTTTTGATAGATGTATTCCTTGGTTTTGTCATTATACAACGTATCTAGTTTAAATTTAGCAGGAAATATTTCTATACGTTGATCCAAGGTGTCACTGAGATTTGGAAAAAGAAAAATTTCTTTTTTTGGAGAGTGTAAGCTGATTTTGAGTTCTATTTGATCGCCTATACTTGCCACACTATCTGAAAGTATACTTATTTTTTGCGTTTGTCCAAAACTGAAACTGGTGCTACAAAGTAAGAAGCAAACCAAGAGAGGCGCATATAGAAGGCTAGATATATATTTTTGTAACATTATATTAGTGTGTTTTAAAAAGATAAATAAGGTGTTTGACATAATCTTCTTGCGTGGCAATATGTACATGACGCAATCCATATTTTTTTAAAATAAGTTCGGTGTTTTTGTTGTGTGAGTCCCAGTATTGCTCATAAATTTTTCTATTCGCCGCCGAAGAGGTATCAAATAAAAAATCTTTTCCACTTTCGTTGTCTTTAAGTCGAAGCAAGCCCACATTAGGTATGCTTTTTTCCAGAGAATCGTAGATACAAAGAGCGGATAAATCATGTTTTTGAGATACGATTTTAATGGCATCTTCGTAATTGGTATCTAAGAAATCGGAAATGATAAAAGCCGTACATTTTCGCTTGTGCACATTGTTGAAATAACGGAGTGCTTCGCTAATATTTGTGTGTGTATCGGTGGCTTTAAATTCTAATAGTTCGCGAATGATTCGCAAAATGTGAGAACGTCCTTTTTTAGGTGGAATGTATTTTTCTACTTTATTACTAAAAAACAAAACGCCTACTTTGTCGTTGTTTTGAATAGCAGAAAAGGCTAGTATGGCAGCAATTTCGGTGATTGCGTCTTTTTTTAATTGTCGGTGTGATCCAAAAAAATTGGAAGCACTCACATCGATAATGAGCATTACGGTTAATTCCCGTTCTTCTTCAAAAACTTTCACGTATGGGTGATGAAAGCGTGCGGTAACATTCCAATCAATAAAACGCACATCATCGCCATACTGATATTCTCGCACTTCACTAAAAGCCATACCTCTTCCTTTAAAGGCACTATGATACTGTCCAGAGAATATATGTTGAGAAAGTCCTCGTGTTTTTATCTCAATCTTTCGTACTTTTTTTAAAATATCGGCAGTTTCCATCTTCTTTTATTTAGCAAAAACAATCGGTTCATCATATCTAATTTAGGCTAAAGACTAAGGAACTTCTACCGTATTTAAAATTTCGGTGATGATGTCTTCGGTGGTGATATTTTCGGCTTCGGCTTCGTAGGTTAAACCGATACGATGGCGCATTACATCGAAACAGATGGCGCGGACATCCTCTGGAATTACATAGCCTCTTCGTTTAATAAACGCAAATGCTTTGGAGGCTAAAGCTAAATTGATACTTGCTCGAGGAGAAGCACCAAAAGAAATTAAATTAGCAAATTTGGATAAATTGTATTGCTCAGGAAAACGAGTTGCAAAGACAATATCGGTAATGTAATTTTCTATTTTTTCATCTAGATATACTTCTCGTGTTAATTCTCTTGCCTTGATAATGTCGTGCGTATTGACCACTCTATTGACTTGGGTAATGGCATTATTGATGTTTTGACGAATAATTAATTTTTCTTCTTCTTTTTGAGGATAGCCAATAATAACTTTAAGCATAAAACGGTCTACTTGGGCCTCGGGTAAAGGATAAGTGCCTTCTTGTTCTATTGGGTTTTGGGTAGCAAGAACCAGAAAAGGATCGTCTAGTTTGTAGCTTTGTTCGCCAATGGTAACTTGTCGTTCTTGCATGGCTTCGAGCAGTGCACTTTGTACTTTTGCTGGCGCTCGGTTAATTTCATCGGCAAGGATAAAGTTGGCAAAAATAGGTCCTTTACGAGTTACAAAATGTTCGTCTTTTTGGCTATATATAAGGGTGCCTAATAAGTCGGCAGGCAAGAGGTCGGGAGTGAATTGAATTCGACTAAATTTTCCGTCTACGGCTTCTGCCAAAGTTTTGATGGCCAAAGTTTTTGCTAAACCAGGAACCCCTTCTAATAAGATGTGCCCATTGGCAAGAAGTCCAATTAATAATCGTTCGACCATTTGCTTTTGCCCTACAATGTTTTTCTTCATTTCTAAAGTAAGAAGATCAATAAAGGCGCTTTCTCTTTGAATTTTTTCGTTTAATTCTTTGATGTCAATTTGCTCTGTCATAATTTAGCATTTTTTAATTATTGGAATATTGCTATATATTGTTTTTGAGATTATTAATATGAAAATAGCAAATTTTCCTTATGAAAATGAATACGTATTAAAATGGTTTGCAAATATACAAAAATATTAAATACATCAACCCTAAGCAGGTAAAAAAAAATAAAAATTGTTAACATGTACTTGTTAAACATTAAATATGCTGGATATTGAATTTTTGTATAAAAATGAGTAACTTCGCAAAAAGATTGTAAAATGGGACGTATATTGGCTATTGATTATGGACGAAAACGAGTGGGAGTGGCTGTGAGTGATGAATTGCGAATTGTTGCCAATGGTTTGACTACTGTGCCTGCAAAGGATATTATGACGTTTTTGACAGCGTATATAGCCAAAGAAAATGTAGATTGTATTGTGGTGGGAGAACCTAGGCAAATGGATTACACGCCTTCGGAAAGTGCTAAATATGTAGATCCTTTTGTGAGACGTTTAAAACAAAAATTTCCGTCGATTTTAATAGAAAGGGTCGATGAGCGATTTACATCAAAAATGGCATTTCAAACGATGATAGATGCGGGTTTAAAGAAAAAAGATAGACAAAATAAAGCATTGGTAGATACGATCAGTGCTACGATTATATTACAAACATATATGCATTAAATACAAAAAAATATGATGTATCCGATTATGGCTTTTGGTCATGGCGTATTACGCAAAAAAGCATTGGAGGTAAATTCCGATTATCCCGATTTATCCAATTTAATAGGGGATATGTTTGAAACCATGATAGCTGCCCATGGCGTGGGCTTAGCTGCTCCACAAATTAATTTACCTATTCGTTTAGTGGTGATAGATGCCACCCCTTTTGAAGAAGAATATCCTGAAGCGAAAAATTTTAAAAAAGTGCTTATTAATCCAACAATTTTGGAAGAAAGTGGCGAGCTTTGGGTGTTTAATGAAGGCTGTTTGAGTTTCCCTGGTTTACATGAGGATGTCAGTCGAGCCTCGAATGTGCTTGTTAGATATCAAGATGAAAATTTCCAATGGCACGAAGAGGCGCATCATGGCGTAGTGGCTAGAGTTATTCAACATGAACTGGATCATTTGGACGGAAAAATGTTTATTGACCGATTGAATCCTTTGCGAAAAACTTTATTGAAAAGACGTTTAGATGCCATATCTAAAGGGGATGTGCAAACTGAATATAGAATCCTTTACCCATTGAAAAGCAAACGTAAATAAAATAGAAAATAATGCGAAAATTGAAAATAACAAAAACAAGTTTGGGCATCTTGTTTTTTCTCCTTTCCTATTGTGTACAAGCGCAATATACGGCTTTTTATAAAAATCCACAGGCGCGATACCGAAATGCGGTGGAATTGTATACCAAAGAAAAATACAATGCGGCCAAAAATCAATTTAAATTGGTTTTAAAAGAGTTGCAGCCTAATGAACAATTGATGAGATTATTCTGCCATTTGTGATATGCGTTTGTATCATAAGAATGGCGGGCATGAGATGTTGTTATTTATCAAAGCGTATCCAGCAAGTAATCGTTTGAATGATGCCTATTTTGAATTGGCTAATTACGAATATTTATTCAAAAATTATTCGCAGGCCATTGCTTATTATATGTTGGTTGCGCCCTCGGATTTATCGAAGGAAGAACGAAATGATTATTATTTTAGATATGCGTATGCGAATTTTACGCAAAAACGATATGCCGATGCAAAGCTTGGATTTTATGAAATTAAAAATGGCAATTCGCGCTATGCGCCCATAGCAGCTTATTATTATGCCTATATTTTATATACAGAGGGTAGCTATGAAACGGCTTTAAAAGATTTTCAAAATTTGGAAAATGATGAAAATTTTGGAAATATAGCGCCTTATTATTCCTTGCAAATTTATTATATGCAGGAAAAATATGATTCGGTTTTACATTTAGCACCCCAATTATTGAAAAACGCAAGTCCGAAGCGAGCCGCTGAGATTGCCCGTTTATTGGGCGAGGCTTATTACTATACCAATCAATATGCCGAAGCTTTACCTTATTTAAAAACATATTTTGTGCAGTCGGCTACCAGTCCTACGCGTGAGGATAATTACATTATGGGTTATACCTATTATAAATTATACGCATACGATACCGCAGTGTTGTATTTTCAAAAGGCGGTGGCTGGAGATAAAAAAGATGCTCTTCAGCAAGATGCGCTCTACTTATTAGGTTATTGTTATATTAAGCAAGATGCCAAAACATACGCCATGCATAGTTTTTTGTCGGCTTCAAAAATAGATGCCAATGAAAAAATTAAAGAAGATGCAATTTATAATTATATCAAATTGTCGTACGAGTTGGCTGTGTCGCCCTATACGGAAACGATTAGTGCCTTTGAAACTTATTTGACAAATTACCCAGATTCTAAATATAAAGATGAAATTTATGGTTATTTGGTAAATATGTTTATGCGTACGCGAAATTATCAAGCCGCTTTGGCTTCGATCGAGAAAATACACCGTAAAGATTCGCGTTTAATGGAGGCGGTGCAAAGAGTTTCGTTCAATAGGGGGATAGAGTTGTTTTATGAAAAAAAATATACGGATGCAATGGTCTATTTTGACAAAGCTATAGAACAAACTTTTCATGAATGGCTAAATGCACAAGCGGTATATTGGAAGGGAGAAGCTTTGTATCGTTTAGGCAATTTTGAGCAAGCGGCTGTAAATTATGAAAAATTTGTGTATCTTTCTCAAACTATAGAGTGCCCTGATTCTCCTAAGGGAGAATACAGTTTTGCCTACACTTTATTTCAACAAAAAAAATATAAAGAAGCTTTAGTTCATTTTCAAAAATTTTTACAACAAGACACCACGCAATTGCCTTTGCAAGTGTGGCAAGATGCCAAAGTAAGAGCTGGGGATGCTGCGTTTATGCTCAAAGAATATCAAAAAGCCATTCAATATTACGATTTGGCATTGCAAATGAAAAATGAACCTTTAGATTATGTATATTATCAAAAAGCATTGGCTTTGGGGGCATTGGGCTTGTATGATGAAAAAATAAAATTGTTGCGTAGTTTTGAAACGGCATATCCAAACTCTTCCCATATTGCGTCTGTAATCAATGAAATGGCCTTGACTTATTTGATAATGGAAAACAATGAAAATGCAATGCGTTATTATGATTTGTTAGCCAATAAATATACGGATTCGCCATATTCACGCATGGCTCTTTTAAAACAGGGCTTGATTTCTTTTAATTTAGGGCAAAATGAAAAAGCACTCAAAACCTTGGAAGGTTTAATTGCTCAATATCCAGCTTCAACCGAGGCGAAACAAGCCCTAGTAAGCATTCGCAATATTTATATTAGTATGAATAAGGTGGATGAGTTTTTTGCTTTTGCTAAAAATTTACCAAATGTAAAAATAGAAGAAGGAGAACAGGATTCTATTACATTTATGGCTTCGGAAACTAAATATATGGAAAATGATTGTCCAAGTGCAAGAAAGGGTTTCGCAAATTATTTACAAAAATTTCCGCATGGTTTTTTTGTACTAGAGGCCCAATATTATTTAGCTGAATGTGCTTATAAAATGGAAGAGTGGGAAGAGGCGAGATTGGCTTATCAACAAGTAGCTGAGATGCCTACCTCTGCATACACCGAAAAAGCTTTGACTAGAGCGGCTAAATTAAATTTTGAGATTAAGGCGTATGATAAAGCTCTTTCTTTTTATAATCGTTTGAAGGATGTGGCTGGTACCCAAAAAGGAAAAGTAGATGCGTATATGGGGGCACTACGTTCTTTGCAACAACTTAAAAACTATACGGATTTAATTACCGTGGCTCAACATCTTTTAAAAATGGATGGGGTAAGTAATGAAGATCAAGACGAGGCTCATATTTACATAGCACGAGCTGCTGCTGCGATAGGAGATTATACCTTATCGTTGAAAGAATATAAAAATTTGTTGTCTTCTAAAAACTCGGAATACTATGCAGAGGCCAATTACAAAAATATTGAAGCCATTGTAAAAGATGGAAAATTGGCAGAAGGAGAACGTTTAATTTTCGATTTTATTAGTCAAGCGCCTTCAAATGATTATTATTTAGCTAAAACATATATTTTGTGGGCTGATATCTATGAAGGTAGAGGCAATTTATTGCAAGCTAGACAAACTTTACAAAGCATAATTGATAATTATGAAGGAGCCGATTTAATAGCTTTAGCTAAAGAAAAAATCGCTGCAATTCAAGCAAAAGAAGAGGCTGAAAAAGTAAAAGATCAAATGCAAAGAGATATGCTCTATGGCGAGGATTTGGAAGTGATTATACCTATGGCTTCGCCATCGACCGATTCACTAAATATATCTTCACCTGATACGAACAAAAGAACAGAGTCGTTCAAAGAATAATAAATATACAAATATGCGTAAACAAAAAATATTAATAGCATTCTTTAGTGTGTTCAGCGTTTGGACTTCGATGCTATTTGCGCAAACGCAAGATTACAATGAAAAAGTGCTTGTAATGGCCCCTTACCAACCTAATTTGGGGACTGTGGATAAAGTAAATATTAATCCTTCGTATCAAGATACAAGTTTTGATATGCAAGCCATTCGCTACGATGTACTAAGTCGTCCCGTAGCTATTGTTTTTCCAATCGAAAATATCAAACCTGCCAAAGTAACTGGCGAACCGATATCTCGCTTATTTAGCAATCATATTAAGCTGGGAATGGGAACGTATATTACCCCTTTAGCTGAGGTGTATTTAAATACGGGACGTTCTAAGAATAAGGCGGCAGGTGTTTCGTATAAACATTTATCATCTTTTGCGGACTTGAAAGGATATGATAGTATTCCTACCAATACGTATAAAAATGACATTAATATTTACGGACAATATTTTACGGATGCCTTTACTTTGGGTTTAGATTTGTATTATTTGAATGAAAAGGTCAATTGTTATGGATTTAATAATGATAGAGAATTTCCTAGTATGCTTCAAAAATTGGAACCTCAACGTTGGTACAATGATGTGGGTGGAAAATTTTCGATCCAAGATAATGCAATCAAAGAAGATGCCTTGAAATATAGTGCTGATTTTCGTTATAATTTTAATTCTACCAATTGGCATACTCGTGAAAGTAATTTTGAAATTAATGGCGCTATCAATGCGTCTTTGATATCCAATACTAAGTATATGCAAAGTTTAAAAATAGGGGGTAAACTATTTTTTGCCGATTATTTACTGATAGAGGCTTTGGATGTGCCTCGTACCAATTATATTCAGTTGCGTATGGAGCCGACTTTGGATTTTACATATTCGATTTTTGATTTGCATGCGGCTTTGCGTTTTAATGTGTATCAAGAAAAAGAAATGAAACTTATGTTTTCGCCTGTAATTAATGTAAATGTGAATGTGGTGAAAAATGTGTTGTCTATATATACGGGGATTACAGGGGATGTAGATCGAATTACTATGGAATCCACAATTAAAGAAAATCCATTTTTAAATCCACGGATTTCGTCACAGTTAGGATTTACACGTGATAAGTTTTCATATTATTTAGGATTGAATGCCTCTATTTTAAAAGAATTAGATTTTTCTTTTAGAGCCTCTACGCATTCTTTGGCAAACTATTATTGTTTTGATAGCTATCGATATACGTATGGAGTATATTCAACTGTAGCTTATGCCGATTTTCAATATAAAACGATGAATGTGTTTTTACTTAAGTTGAATGCAAACT
This sequence comes from Bacteroidales bacterium, assembly GCA_036655775.1. GTDB lineage: Bacteria > Bacteroidota > Bacteroidia > Bacteroidales > P3 > JAVVPL01. The sequence goes on from JAVVPL010000037.1 coordinate 13,671, forward strand.
TGAATTATCGGTTGAATGATAAAATTACAGCGAGTTTAGATGCTACGTATAATTATTATACGAAAGATGTTTTCTATAAACCAGCCTTTGAGGCTGAATTGACTTTCCGTTACAATATAAAGGATAAATTTATTGTGAAAACGCAAGTAGTGGGCTACACCAATATGAAGGCATTGGATGCGTTGAACAAACCTACCATTGTGAAAGGTGCGGTTGATTGGAGTGCAGGTTTGGAATATTTGTATAGTAAGCGTTGGTCTTTCTTTGCTGACTTTAATAATTTGATTGGACAACGTTATTTTACATGGTATGATTATCCATCATATCGTTTTAATTTTATGTTAGGTGCTACTTTTTCATTTTAAAAAATAGACTTTTGTATTGTTGAGAATCAGTGTGGTTTTATAGTAAATTGAAATAAAATAAAAATATGTCTTTAAAAGTATATCATGGCTTATCACAATGGAAACCGCTTGAAAGATCGATTATTACCGTAGGATCTTTTGATGGAGTGCACAAAGCGCATAAGTCCATTATAGCTTTATTGTCTCAACAAGCGGAAAATTGTTTGGGTGAAACGGTTTTGGTATCTTTTGAACCACATCCTCGTATGGTATTGGAAAGGGTACAAGGTGATAAATATGCTGAAAATTTCAAGTTGTTGAGTACCTTGGATGAAAAATTGTATTTATTGGATAAAGCGGGATTACAGCATATTGTTTTGCTTCCCTTTGATAAAGAGTTTGCACAAATGTCTTCGACTCAATTTATCAAAGATATTTTAGTAGATACTTTGCATGTGTACAAAATTATTATGGGGTATAATCATTTTTTTGGACATGATCGAAAAGGGAACTTTGATTTAATGATAGAAAAAGGTGTAGAATATGGATTTTATGCCGAACGATTTCCTGAATTAATGGTGAAAAATGAACATTTGAGTTCTTCTCAAATTCGTCGTTGTATTCAAGATGGAAATTTGGTAGAAGCTAATGAATTATTGGGATATGAGTATTTTGTACATGGATATATAGAAACAGGAGGTTTGCGGGTGGTTGATGAACATAAGCTATTACCCAAAGAGGGTAGGTATTTGGTAAAAGCTAAAATAGATTTAATGCATCATGTGAGCGTAGGAGAGGTGCAAGATCGTTTTATTGCTTTACCTGATTTGCAATTGGAAACAGGAAGTTTTATTAAACTTAGTTTTTGTCGTTCTATTTAAAAAACATACAGTATGATAGCAGAAAATTTAAAGAAAATTCGCGCGCAAATTCCAACGAATGTGTGTTTAATTGCGGTATCTAAAACAAAACCAATTGCTTTATTGGAAGAGGCGTATAGCGCGGGACAACGTGTATTTGGAGAAAATAAAGCACAAGAAATGCGCGACAAACAAGAGGTATTACCCAAAGATATTGTATGGCATTTTATTGGGCATTTGCAAACAAATAAAATAAAATACATTGCTCCGTTTGTACATTTAATTCATAGTGTCGATAGTTTGGAATTGTTACAGGCTATTGACAAAGAAGCCTTCAAAAATGGACGAGTGATTGATTGTTTATTGCAATTGCATATTGCGAAAGAAGAAACTAAATTTGGTTTAAATCAAACAGAAACTACGGATTTATTAAATAGTGATACCTATAAAAATTTACATAATATTCGTATTGTAGGTCTCATGGGAATTGCTACAAATACGCCAGATACGGAACAAATACAAAACGAATTTATCGAATTACATAACTTGTTTTTACAATTGAAAAATGGGTATTTTAAAACCGATCCTGCATTTAAAGAAATTTCTATGGGTATGTCGGAAGACTACAATTTGGCCATAGCTCATGGGAGTACGATGGTAAGGGTAGGCTCGGCTATATTTGGAGC
>JAVVPL010000037.1:15619-17189 GCA_036655775.1 Bacteroidales bacterium
AGGGAGAATACAAAATAATTAGTACTCCTATTTTCCTAAGGATTGCCTATCCGAATGAATTTGATTTTTTGAAAGGAGAATCGTTTAAATAAAAAAGAGGAAGTCGAAAATTTCGACTTCCTCTTTTTTATTTAATTGGATTTTAAATTATTCTCCAAGTGTGGCCACCATTACGGCTTTGATAGTATGTAAACGGTTTTCAGCTTCGTCGAATACAATAGACATCGCGCCTTCAAATACTTCTTCGGTAACTTCTAATCCATCGAGTTTGTATTTTTGATAGATATCTTCGCCTACGACTGTTTTCCGGTTGTGGAAGGCTGGAAGACAGTGCATAAATTTAACTTTTGGATTGCCTGTGGCTTTGACCACTTTCATATTTACTTGGTATGGTTTCAATAGTTTGATACGTTCAGCCCATACTTTTTCGGGTTCACCCATAGATACCCATACATCGGTATATAAAAAGTCTACGCCTTTTACGCCATCTTCTACTTTTTCGGTAAGTGTGATTTTGGCCCCAGTTTCTTTAGCAATTTTTTTGCATTCGTCTACTAAGGCTTTTTCGGGCCAACAAGCTTTGGGAGCAACGGCACGGAAATCCATACCCATTTTAGCAGCTCCAACCATCAATGAATTGCCCATATTATTTTTGGCATCGCCCAAATAGGCAAAAGAAATTTGATGAAGAGGTTTGTCGCTATGTTCTTGCATAGTTAAAAAATCGGCAAGAATTTGTGTGGGGTGAAATTCGGTAGTGAGACCATTCCATACAGGTACTCCTGCATATTTACCTAGGGCTTCTACAATTTCTTGTGCATATCCACGATATTCAATACCATCGTATAAACGACCTAATACGCGAGCGGTATCTTCCATAGACTCTTTCTTTCCCATTTGAGAACCTGAAGGTCCTAAATATGTAACGTGTGCACCTTGATCTAAGGCGGCTACTTCAAAAGAACAACGTGTACGAGTTGAATCTTTTTCAAACAAAAGTACGATATTTTTGCCTTTAAGGGTTTGTGTTTCGTTGCCTGTATATTTAGCACGTTTTAAATCGGCTGCCAATTGCAACATATACGAAATTTCTTTAGGAGTGAAATCAAGCAATTTTAAAAAATTGCGATTTCTTAAATTAAATGCCATTGTTTATATATTTTTATATTAATAATTTTTTTTTGATAGAAGAATTTATTTTACGATACGTGTGCCACAATTGGGTTTGCCCAATTCATGCGCTTCGGTAATGACACATTCTTTGCCTCCATTTTCGACAAAATAAATGCCTGCCCGTACTTTAGGAGCCATAGAGCCTTCGGCAAAATGACCTTCGGCAATATATTGTTTGGCCTCTTTTACGGTGATTACATCTAGGGCTTTTTCATCAGGTTTACGAAAATTAATATAGACTTTAGGTATATCGGTAAGAATATAAAATTCGTCTGCTTTGATTTCTGCAGCGGCTAAGGCACAAGCTAAATCTTTGTCAATTACAGCCTCTACGCCATGATAAGCGCCATTTTCGCGAATAACAGGAATGCCTCCACCGCCAACGGTAATGACAATG
>JAVVPL010000038.1:0-4386 GCA_036655775.1 Bacteroidales bacterium
TGGGCTCGCATCTCCATGTGTCGAATCTAAAAAAGTTTGCTGAGCAGCCCCCAAGCCAGGCGTATTTGTTACGGCTCCCGAGAGTACGCCCACCATAGTACTCAAACTTTCGCCAGAAAGCAAATGAATAACATAAGTTACCACACAACCTAAAAATACAATAGTCGCGGCAAGTAAATTTAAAGTTAAGCCTCCTCGACGCAAAGAGGAAAAAAAACCAGGCCCTACCTGAAGCCCTATGGAATAGACAAATAGTATCAATCCAAACTCTTTGGCAAAATGCTCAATTTCAGGATCCAAACACATTCCAAAATGCGAAAAAAAGATACCTGCAAAAAGGATCCAGGCAATACCTAATGAAACACTTTTAATACGGACTTTACTCAATAAGATACCCACCGAAATCGTTAAAGCCAAAAGCAATAACGAATGAGCAATACTATTTGAAAAGAAAAGAGGTAGAAACCAATCCATTTTTATTTAATCTATTTTTTAACAATCAAGAAATTTGCGTTCAATCACATATACTTTATATAGATAAGTATATAAACAAATCCGCATAATGTGGGCAAAGATAGCCTATTTTATTTGATAATACAAAAAAAAAAAATTCGTATCTTTGTATCAAATTTATAGTGTTATGAGTACGCTTCCTCGTCCAAATATTGCTTTTATACTTTCGATATTGCCATCCAAACCTGGGGTTTATCAATATTTTGATGATGAAGGAACACTTATTTATGTAGGGAAAGCCAAAAATTTAAAAAAACGAGTAAATTCTTATTTTGCCAAAGAACAAAGTGGCAAAGTGCTTGCCCTAGTTCGTAAAATTGCAGATTTAAAATACATCGTAGTAGAAACCGAGTTTGATGCCCTTTTATTAGAAAATAATTTAATTAAAGAATACCAACCGCATTACAACATTTTACTAAAAGACGATAAGACCTATCCTTGGATATGTATCACCAAAGAGGAATTTCCTCGTATTTTTAGCACACGCAAAAAAATTAATGATGGGTCTCAATATTTTGGACCTTACCCTTCTGTAAAAATGATGGATACACTCTTGGAGTTAATTACCGAACTTTATCCCTTGCGCAACTGTCCTCACAAACTCAATGCCCAAAACATAGCTTCCAAAAAGACTAAACTCTGCCTGCAATACCATATCAAAAAATGCAAAGGAGTCTGTCAAGGGCTGCAAAGCAGTGCAGAATATCAAACACAAATTCAAGAGATTAAAGAACTTATCAAAGGCAATATTCACCGAGTATTGCAAAAACTACAAGAACAAATGCTCGCAGCTGCCCAAGCACTTGATTTTAAACAAGCCCAAGAATACAAACTCAAAATGGAAGCCTTACAAAACTATCAAAGCAAATCCATGATTGTAAACCCCAATATTCACGACTTAGATGTCATTAGCATCTTTAATCAAGAAGAAACCGCTTTTTTAAATTATCTAAAAATTATTGACGGAAGTATTATTCATGCCCAAACCTTAGAAGTAAAAAAGAAATTGGATGAAAGTGAACAAGAAGTTTTAGATAGTGCCATTTTACAAATTCGTGAACGTTTTCAAAGTCAAGCCCCTGAATTAGTTTTACCTTTTGCGCCCTCCTATCCTATTCCCCAAACCTTAATCACCATCCCTAAAATCGGAGATAAAAAACAATTACTTGAACTTTCTCAGCGAAATATCCAATTCTATCTACTTGAAAAACAAAAACGACAAGACCTCATCGATCCCGATCGACATAGTAAACGGATACTTTTTCAACTTAAACAAGATCTAGGCATGCAAGAAATCCCTATGCACATTGAATGTTTTGATAATTCAAACTTTCAAGGCGACTATGCAGTAGCCGCCATGACTGTTTTCAAAAATGCCAAAGCTTCTAAAAAAGACTATCGACATTTTAATATCAAAACCGTACTAGGTGCCAATGACTTTGCCTCTATGGAAGAAATTCTTTACCGACGTTACAAACGAGCCTTAGACGAAGCACAAGATTTACCACAACTTATTGTAGTTGATGGAGGTAAAGGACAATTGAGTTCCGCTTATAAAATATTACAGCAACTCAAACTTGAAAATAAAATTTTTTTAATTGGCATTGCCGAAAAACTCGAAGAGATTTACAAAGTAGGCGATCCCTATCCTTTATTACTAGATCGGAAATCCGAAAGTCTTAAAATCATTCAACAAATTCGAGATGAAGCACACCGTTTTGGCATCACACATTATCGAAAAAAACACGAAAAAGGACTTATCAAAACAGAACTCACCGAAATTCAAGGTATAGGATTAGAAACCGCCCTCAAACTTCTCAATCATTTTCATTCTGTAAAAGCCGTTCGCCAAGCCAATTTAGAGAGTTTGAGTGCACAAATTGGTTCATCTAAAGCCAGCCTTGTTAAACAATACTTCGACACCCATGCTTAAAATATTTGTATACAATATCAAAGGGTTTGAGGGAACTCCTTCCAAACTTGCTCATCAATTTTTGACTCATCTATTAGAAGAAGAGCTTCACGAAAAAGCAGAGAATTTATATTTTGCTAAACACGCCCAAGGAAAACCCTATCTGATCTCCCATCCTCATATACACTTTAATATTTCTCATTCCTTCGACTATATCGCCATTGCCCTTTCCTACAAACCCGTAGGTATAGATATCGAAAAAATACGAACACGCAATTACAAGCCCATTCTCGAACGTTATTTTGCCGTTGAAGAACAGAACTATATTTTTTCCCTAGATCCCGAAAAACAAAACGCTTCTTTTATCCAACTATGGACACTCAAAGAATGTTTTCTCAAATACAAAGGTTGTGGTATCGCGAATAATATCGAAGCCTATCCCTTAGTAATCGATCCGCTCAATCATAGCGTTCAAGTCAAAAACAACAAAGGAGAAATTGTTTTTTTTCATACCCAATGCTTAGCCGAGGAGTATTATATTAGTCTTTGCACACCAAGGACTTCGGAAGCAATTTTTTATTTTCAAGATGCTAGAATTTAAGTTTTTGAAAACGGAGCAAATTTATCTCGTGCCGAAGCAACCTCATACAAATAAATGATACTATATATTTTTCCTTTTAATCAATTTTTGTAATCTTTTACTCCCCTCCCTTTGTTTCCCCTAAACAAATTTGTTTAACCAATTGTGTATACTGTATCCGCGTAAGAGCGCCAGGTTGAGAGGCAGGCTGTCCTTTCATCGGACTAAATAACACCATAGGAATACTACTAATTCCAAAAACCTGCGACAATTCTTTTTCCTTATCCACATTCACCTTATACACAATCACTCTACCTGCAAATTCAGCAGCTAAACTATCCATAATCGGTCCAACAATACGACAAGGACGACACCAATCTGCATAAAAATCAATCACACAAGGCAGTTTGCCTGTATATATCCATTCTTTAGAATTTGCTGTATAATCATAGACCACTTTTTTAAATTGATCCGTAGTTAAATACACCACTTTTCCATAATTCGTATCTTTGACTTCTTTGGATGCTTTCGTTTTTGTTTTATGAGAGGACTGTCCCATTGCATTACCAAGCAAGAGTACACAAGCCAAAGCAATTAATCCCACTATTTTTTTCATCTATCTTATTTTTATTAAACAACTAAACAGCAACACCAAAATCTCTCAAAGCTTCATTCAAGGAAGTTTTCAAATTGGTAGACTCTTTGCGTTTGCCTATAATCAAAGCACAATTCACCGAAAATTCACCAGCGGGAAATTTTTTACTATACGAACCAGGGATAACCACCGAACGCGCAGGTACTCTTCCCTTATATATAATAGGTTCTTCTCCACTCACATCTATAATTTTTGTCGATTGTGTCAAACATACACTCGCCCCAATCACCACCTCTTTTTCTAAATGTACCCCCTCCACAATAATCGCTCTAGAGCCAATAAAGCAAGCATTTTCCACAATCACAGGCGAAGCTTGTACAGGCTCCAAAACGCCCCCTATCCCTACGCCTCCACTCAAATGTACGCCCTCTCCAATTTGTGCACAAGAACCCACCGTAGCCCAGGTATCTACCATAGTTCCAGCGCCCACATAGGCTCCAATATTTACATACGAAGGCATCATTACCACCCCTGGCGCCAAATAAGAACCATAACGCGCAGTAGCTGGAGGCACCACCCGAACGCCCAATTTTTCAAAATTATTTTTCAATGGAATTTTATCATAAAACTCAAAGGGGGGCACTTCCATAGTTTCCATTTTACGTATAGAAAAATATAAAAGGATTGCTTTTTTCACCCATTCATTCACCTGCCATCCATCTTCTATCGGTTGAGCCACTCTTAGCTCTCCCCTATCCAATAAATCAATCGTATGCGTAATACAAT
>JAVVPL010000038.1:4396-16795 GCA_036655775.1 Bacteroidales bacterium
ACCCGCCGCCCGCCCCTCCCCCATCCCCCCCGCCTAGCCCTACCACACACCCCCCACATCGACTGTTTGAGCAAGTCCCTAGCCTCCCAACTTGTCTCTATTTGTTTTTGTAAATCCATATAAAAAAATTCAGAAAAATTAAACCATTTTTTTCAAAACAGCCAAAGCGGCATCAAAATCGGGTAAATCCGTATTTTCTTTTACTAATTCCATGTATACGATCTTGTCATTTTGATCAATAATAAGAATTCCTCGATTCAACAAACGTAATTCTTTGATTAAAAATCCATATTTTAAACCAAAATCCGTATTTAAATGATCCGATAAAGTATGCACCTTATCAATACCTTCCGCGCCACAAAAACGACCTAAAGCAAAGGGTAAATCACAAGATATACTCAAAATAACCACCTCTTTCAACTGAGTAGCCTCTTGATTAAATCTACGTGTTTGCATCGCACAAACCCCTGTATCAATCGATGGAATCGATGAAATCACTTTTATTTTTCCTTTAAAATCACTGAGTTTGACAGGCTGTAAATCGTTAGCTAAAGCCGTGAATTCTGGAGCTACATCGCCCACTTTTACTAATTTTCCAAGCAATGTCAATGGATTACCCATCATGGTAACCATACCTTTATTTTCTTCCATTTTTTTTTGTTTTATTTATTATTATTCTATAGACCTTATTCCAAAATTTAAATTTTGAAATTTATCCCACAAAGATACAATATAATTTTAACAAATTACGTATGGGCAACACTCCAAATTCGCTTTTATACCATCCCCGCAAATCCCATAAATGCCAAAGCCACCAAACCTGCTGTTACAAGAGTGATAGGGGTTCCTTGCATTCCTTTGGGCACATTTACCAAATCCATATTTTCGCGAATACCCGCAAAAATCACCATTGCCAACGTAAATCCTATGGCATTAGACATCGCAAACACCACCCCTTCCATCAAATTGTAATTTTTTTGAATTACCAAAATAGCAACACCCAAAACCGTGCAATTGGTTGTAATCAAAGGTAAATAAATACCCAATGCTTGATATAAGGCAGGGCTTACCTTTTTGAGAATAATTTCAACCATTTGCACCAAAGCTGCAATAATTAATATAAAACTAATCGTTTGCAAAAAGCCTAAATTCAAAGGATTTAAAACATATTGTTGAACTAAAAATGTAACAATTGTAGAGAGAGTCATCACAAATAAAATCGCACTTCCCATCCCTATGGAGGTAGATATTTTATTAGAAACGCCCAAGAATGGACAAATTCCCAAAAACTGTACAAAGACAATATTATTGACAAAGACAGCCGCTATAATGATAAGTATGTATTCCATAATCTAAACTATTATGCTTTTTTCAATCTATTAATAAAAGCTATTAAAAAACCTAAAACTAAAAAGGCCCCTGGTGCCAATACAAATATAAGGATACCATCTCCCTGAATAAATTTATAATTAAAAATTGCTCCACTACCAAGTATTTCTCGAATACTACCCAGTAGAGTCAATCCAAAAGTAAAACCTAAACCCATTCCCAAACCATCCAACATTGAAGGAAAAACTTTATTTTTAGCTGCGAATGCCTCCGCACGCCCCAATACAATACAATTGACTACAATCAATGGAATATATAATCCCAATCGTGTATGTAGTGCAGGTACGTATGCTTGCATCAATAAATCCACCACCGTCACAAACGAAGCTATAATAACAATAAAAGAAGGAATCCGAACTTTATCTGGAATTTGATTTTTGACCAAGGATATAAAGATATTCGACATCATCAAAACAAAAGTAGTTGCCAAACCCATACCTAGCCCATTGACAGCCGAAGAAGTCACCCCTAAAGTAGGGCACATTCCCAACATTAATACCAATACTGGATTTTCTTTTAAAAGTCCTTTACTGAAAATTTGAAAATTTGACATTATTTTTGTTCTCCTTTCTCTATTAATACCACTTGGTAAGCCTTATTCAAAGCATCACAAAAAGCTCTAGAGCTAATCGTGGCTGCCGAAACAGCATCCACATCGCCTCCATCTTTTTTCACTTGCAATTTATAATTAGCAGGATTTTTTCCTTGAAATTGATTTAAAAACACATCCGTTTCTATTTTAGCACCTAAACCTGGTGTTTCGCCATGTTTTAACACTTTTATTTTATGAATTTCACCCGAAGGTAAAAGACCCGCCATAATTTTAAATTCACCGCCATAGCCCTTTTTCGTAGTAGATTGCACAGCGATTCCCACCATCACATCACTCTTATACGCTAAACTACAAACTATTTTTTCGCCATTCACTTCCACCACTTTCTCTTCCACTTTATCAAATTCTGGCAACACCAAACGTATAGCCGCTTCAGCTTTTCCACTCGCTGCAGAGGCTATTTTATCTTTAGTTAGCAAATAGGCTCCAGCCAAAATAGCCCCCGACAACACACATATAAGCGTTAAGCTTACAAACATGTTTAAAAAACTAGATTCTTTTTTTTCACTCATCATACATTGTATTTATGTAATCTATAATTTTTCATTCTACTAGTAACCAAATCGTTTAGGCGGAAATAAGCGATTCAATAAAGGTACAAATGCGTTCATAATCAATATAGCAAAAGACACCCCTTCCGGATAGGCTCCAAAATCACGTATCAAAATAGTTAGTATACCACAAAAAGCTCCAAAAATCAATTTACCCGCTGAGGTCATAGGCGAAGTTACCATATCCGTAGCCATAAACACAGCCCCTAACAACATTCCTCCCGAAACCAAGTGAATGGTAGGCGGAATAAATTGTGTAGGATCCACCATCCATAAAATACTCGTAAATACAAACGCACAGCCCACAAAAGCCACAGGTACATGCCAGCTAATAATTCGTTTATACAACATATAAACCCCTCCTATCAATATCGCTAATTCGGAAACTTCACCCAAAGAACCCGCACTCATACCTAAAAATAAATCAGAGGCATGCAAATTGGCTAAAATTTCATTCATTCCCATCCCATTTCCTAGCATTTCTTTAATATAGGATAAAGGTGTAGCCCCCGTAGTTGCATCCACTGCAAAATTACCAAACAAAGGTTTAGGAGCCGTCCATTTCGTCATCTCCACAGGAAAAGAAACCAACAAAAATGCACGTCCTACCAAAGCTGGATTAAAGGGATTATTGCCCAAACCACCAAAAGCCATTTTTGCAATTCCAATCGCTACAAAAGCACCCAAAATCACCATCCAAAAAGGAAGTTCTGGCGGCAAATTAAACGCTAATAATAAACCCGTAATCATCGCAGATCCATCTCCCACCGTACTCGGCCTTTTTAATAAATATTTTGTAATTGCCCATTCAAAAAACAAACAAGCCGCTACCGACACACCCACTAAACTCAAAGCTGCAAAACCGAAGAAAAAAACAGAAACTAACAACGTTGGGATCAGCGCAATCACGACTCCCCACATAATTTTTTTTACCGATTCTGAAGAATGAATATGCGGTGCTCCCGATATAAATAATATTTTTGACATACCTTAATTATTTTTTCTTAAAATCTAATTTAACCTATTTTCTAGCTCTAATAATTTGTCCCACCTTATTTTTCCCCATGCGTAAAGCATCTAATAAATATCGGTTGGCAGGGCAAGAATATTGACAACAACCACACTCTATACAATCCATCACTTTTGCCGCCTCCACTCTATCATAGAAAGCATGCTCCGTAGCCGCTGAAATCAAATAGGGTTCCAATCCCATAGGGCAAGCCTCCACACAACGTCCACAATGGAAACAATTACTTACCTCTCTCCGATGCGCCTTGCCTTCTGGCACTAACAAAATGGCTGAAGTTCCTTTTGAAACACTAAAATCTTCACTATACAAGGCCTTTCCCATCATAGGGCCCCCCGCTAGAATTTTCCCAATAGATTCAGGCATTCCACCTGCCGCCTCTATAAGAAAAGGTATCGGAGTTCCTATACGCGCCCAATAATTTTTAGCCCTTGCTAAACTAGGCCCCGTAAGAGTTACCAATCGTTCTATTAAAGGTTTGTTTTTTTGTACCGCTTCATAAACGGCAAAACAAGTAGCCACATTATCGACTACACACCCCACACGTATAGGCAATTGTCCCGAAGGCACCTCTCTACCAGTCAAGGCTTTGATTAATTGTTTTTCCGCGCCTTGTGGATATTTCATTTGCAAAGGCACAATTTCTATCCCTTCATATTGTGTACTCAATTGAGTCAAACGTGCAATGGCCAAAGGTTTATTTTTTTCAATACCCACTTTTGCCACATTTACACCTAAGGCTTTTTTCAAAATTTGGATTCCCACCAAAATCTCTTCCGATTTTTCCATCATCAAACGGTAGTCATCGGTTAGATACGGCTCACACTCTACCCCATTGACCAATAAAAATTCAGCATGCTCTCCTTTGGGTATATTTAGCTTCACATGTGTAGGAAAACAAGCACCTCCCAATCCCACAATTCCCATCTCCTTTACTTTCTCTATAATTTGAATAGGTTCCGCAACAATTTGTTTATTCAACTCTATACTGCGATCTATATTTTCCATCCATTCATCCCCCTCCACATCTATAAAGATAGCGGGTTTATAATAAGCCGAAGCATCTACATATTCCCCTATTTTTTTAACAGTTCCCGAAACCGAGGCATGTACCACCGAACCAAGAAAAGCATCATTTGATGTCAAAACCTGCCCTACTTTTATCTTATCTCCCTTTTGTACCAAAACCTGAGAAGGAGCACCCAAATGCTGATTTACCATTAGGATCACTTCCTTAGGTATAGGCAATATTTCACTTGGGTCTTCCGCTGCTAATTTATGATCTTTGGGGTGAATTCCACCAATTTTAAATGTCTTCATGTGTAAATTATCTTTTAAATAAATCGTATACTTCCTAAGAATTTATTTAGCCTCTAAAAAAAAGCTTACTCTCGCAAATTCTTTTCATACGACCCTACTTTTATTCATTTTCAATTACAATCTCCGAACTTTCTTCTTTTGCTTGTAGAGGGAAATTACGTGCTACAATAGCTCCCGTTGGGCAGACGGCCACACATTTTCTGCAAAGTTTACATTTATGAAAATCTATATATGACAAATTGTTTTCCACCACAATAGCACCAAATGGGCATGCTTTTACACATTTTCCACATCCAATACAAGACACCTTACAATGAGAAGAAGAAATAGCCCCTTTTTCTTTGTTGAGACAAGACACATACACTCTTCGATTATTTTTGCCTCTTTCACGCATTTCTATAACATGCCGAGGGCATACTTTGGCACAACTTCCACAGGCTGTACATTTGCTTTCATCCACTTCAGGCAATGCGGTTTCTTTATTCACCACAATGGCTCCAAATTTACAAACACGCTCACAATCGCCCAAACCCATGCAAGAATAAGGGCATCCATTTTTCCCTGCATATAATTGGCTTGCATACTGACAGCTTTGCATTCCCTCATATTGCGCTTTTACGGCCGTCACATCCTTACGTCCCCCACATTTCACCACGGCCACCATAGGTTCTTGAATGACCACTTCCCCACCCAAAATTTTCGCAATAGCATGCAAGGCCTCTATATCGCATACCGCACAAACATCTTTTGATTTTCCACCTTCTTGCACCAAGTGTTCTGCAAAATTATGACAACCCGCATAACCACATCCGCCACAATTTGCACCTGGCAAACAATTCGTGACTTGCTCTATTCGAGTATCCTCTTCTACTTTAAATTTTCGTGCAACAAAATACAAGATAGTCGCAGATAAACCTCCGATAATGCCCAAACTCAGTACCGCATAGAATAGTACATTTTCCATATTGTTATTTTTAAAAACTCACAAAGATACAAAATATTATTTTATTTCTAAAATACACTTTTCTATTTCTTGAGGGAAATAGGTATATTCTAAAACATGAATTTTTTTTGCCACATCTTCCGCCGTATCGTTCGGTTCAATGGAACACTTTGCTTGAAATACAATATCTCCCTCATCATATTTCGCCGATACATAATGAATACTGATGCCACTTTCTGTTTCTTTTGCTTTGACCACGGCTTCATGCACATGTGACCCATACATTCCTTTGCCCCCATACTTAGGTAAAAGAGCAGGATGAATATTCAATATTTTGTCAGGATAGGCTTCAATTAAATACGCAGGCACCAAACGCAGAAAACCTGCCAATACAATAAAATCAATCGCATACTTTGCCAAAATAGGCATTATAAAAGAGGCATCCTGTAATTGATTTCGACTGATCCATAAAGCGGGAACGCCCAAATTTTCTGCACGTTTCAACACAAATGCTTTCGCATTATCCGAAAGAATCAAAACGGGTTGTATTTCTGGTGAATCTTTAAAATATTCACAAATTCTTTGAACATTGGTGCCATTTCCAGAGGCAAATAAGGCAATTCTCTTCATAATTTATATTTTTGCAGGCGCAAAATTACATTTTTATTTGATTGATTTCAAACAAAAATAAAATTTAATTGTACATTTGTTAGTTTAAACTTTATTCATTAAATTTTTATATTTATGCAAACAAAAATTTTACTCTCTGTGTTTTTATTCTGTACCGCTACCTTCTCTTTTGCACAAAAGGCAAATAAAAATTCCGAAGTACCCCAAAAGCCTGAAAAGGCATGGAAATGCACAGGGGTTGTTGGCTTAAATGCCTCCGCAGTCGGTTTATGGAATTGGGCGGAAGGAGGCAGCCCTTCGGCTAATGGCGTAATTTTCGCAAACGTCAACTTACTTTATAAGAAAAACAAAATCGCTTGGGAAAGCAATTTCAATAGTGATTTTGGCTTACTTTACACCGACAATAGCACCTTTGCATGGAGGAATTCTAATGACAAAATTATTTTCAATACCAAACTCGGCTATGCAATAGCCAAAACTTGGTATATTACCGCTATGGGAAGTTTTCGTTCTCAATACGCCAAAGGATACGAATATATCACCAAAAACGGTATTGATTCTCGAAATTATATTTCCAAATGGCTCTCTCCCTCTTTTACCAATCTTTCATTAGGTATCGATTGGAAACCCAATGCCATATTTTCCATCTATTTAGCACCTATTGCAGGACAAATCATAAGTGCAACCGATTCGATACATCGGCTTCGTTATGGCGTATCTCCCAACAAAACCAATAAATCTTCTTTTGGCTTATCCTTCAAAGGAGGGATTAATTACGATCGTGTTAAAAACTTAAAACTCATGACGAGCGTTTCTTTATTCACTCCTTACACCCCAGCATTTGGAAAATTTAATGTAGATTGGGATTTTGCCATCTCCTATCAATTTTTAAAAGTGCTAAATGTAACCCTTAGTACAACTTTAAAATATTACGACGACATTCTTATTGCCGATAAAACAGGGGCTTTAGCACCTCGCACCCAATTTAAGACCATGTTTGGTGTAGGTATTGGATATAGTTTCTAAAAAATTACAAGAAATTCCATCTGTGAATTTTCATAAAATTTCAGACTAAATTTGTTTTCGTCAAAAAGTCAATTTATCAAAAATAGGCCATTTTCATCAAAAAGTCATCCAAATCGTCTTTTTAGCGAGCAAAAAAAAACAAGCATAAATAAATGATTTGCAAATAATTAACAATTGAATGTAAATAAAATACCATTTTTTCTTAGTATTTTTGAAAAATTTGTTTTTTCTTTGCATAAAGTTAAACCCAAAAAAAAATTAGAAAATTATGTCTAACATTGCAAACGAAGTAAAAGCTATCATAATCGATAAGCTTGGTGTAGATGAAAAAGAAGTAACTCCAGAAGCAAGTTTCACCAACGATTTAGGTGCAGATTCTTTGGATACTGTAGAATTAATTATGGAATTTGAAAAAAAATTCAATATTTCTATTCCAGATGATCAAGCTGAAAAAATCGGCACCGTAGGTGATGCTATTACTTACATCGAAAAAAATACAAAATAATTTACTTCCACATCTTATGGAACTAAAAAGAGTAGTTGTCACAGGTCTGGGATCGCTAACTCCTATAGGCAATACCACTTCCGAATATTGGGAGAATTTGCTTAAAGGTGTTAGCGGTGCAGCACCCATTACGCGTTTTGATGCAAGTTTGTTCAAAACACAGATTGCTTGTGAGGTCAAAAATTTTGACCCAACGCAATTTATGGATCGAAAAGAAGCACGCAAATATGATTTATTTGCCCAATACGGATTAGTTGCTTCCGACGAGGCCATTAAAGATTCAGGTATTATATCCGACACCTTAAATAAAGATCGGGTGGGTGTTATTTGGGCTTCTGGTATAGGAGGTCTAATCACTCTTTGTAATGAAGTTGGTGATTTTGTAAAAGGAGATGGAACCCCTCGTTTCAATCCTTTTTTTATCCCCAAAATGATTGCAGATATTACAGCAGGACATATCAGCATTCGACATGGATTTAGAGGGCCTAATTTCGCCACAGTTTCGGCTTGTGCGTCTTCGGCCAACTCAATTGTGGATGCGTTTACATATATTCGCTTAGGCAAAGCGGATGCATTTATTTGTGGGGGTTCCGAAGCCGCCATTAATGAAGCAGGTGTAGGAGGTTTCAATGCAATGCACGCACTCTCTACCCGCAACGATGATTTTAAAACTGCCTCTCGTCCTTTTGACAAAGATCGAGATGGTTTTGTACTCGGCGAAGGTGCTGGAGGTTTAGTCCTTGAAGAATTAGATCATGCCTTAGCTAGAGGAGCCAAAATTTATGCAGAAATGAGCGCTGATGCGTATCACATGACTGCTCCTCATCCAGAAGGTTGGGGCGCGATAGCTGCGATGCAATTAGCCATTGATGATGCCCAATTGCAACTTACCGATGTGGACCATCTCAACACGCATGGAACGTCAACTCCTGTTGGCGATGTTGCGGAAGCCATAGCAGTTAAAAGTCTTTTTGGAGAGCATGCGTATAAATTGAATATCAATTCAACGAAATCTATGACGGGTCACCTTTTAGGAGCTGCTGGCGCTGTGGAAGCCATAGCAACAGCCTTGGCCATTTATCATGGAATCATACCTCCCACAATCAATCACTTTATCGATGATCCCGAAATTGATAACCAATTAAATTTTACTTTCGACAAGGCCGTAAAGCGAGATCTCAATGTAGCACTTAGCAATACATTTGGATTTGGCGGACACAATGTATCCATTGCTTTCAAAAAGTATAAAGCCTAGTTATTAATGTTTGGTTTTATTCGTGCATATTTATCAAAAGAAGATAAAAACTTATATTTAAGTATTAAAAATATTCTTGGGTTTTATCCCGAGAATATTTTTTTATATAAATTAGCTTTTAAGCATAAATCGGCCTCCATCATTCTCCGTAATGGTACGCGACGAAACAATGAACGTTTGGAATTTTTAGGCGATTCGGTATTAAGTACCGTAGTGGCCTATTATTTATATAAAAAATATCCCAATCAAGCCGAAGGTTTTCTTACCGAAATGCGTTCCAAAATAGTAAGTAGAGCAAACCTCAATCAAGTAGCTCTAAAAATGGGATTACATCAGTTACTTGACTTTAATCAGCATGCAAATACCATTTATAAATCGGCAGACGGGGATGCTTTTGAAGCACTCATCGGAGCAATTTTTCTAGACAAAGGCTATGCTTTTACACAAAAAATAATTATTCAACGGATTATCCAACTACATGTCAACATTCAAGAAATGGAACATACCGATTGGAATTACAAAAGTAAAATTATCGATTGGGGGCAAAAAAACAAGCAAAAAGTAGTTTTTCAAGTGGTAGAAGTTTTAGAACATGCGTATCAAAAACAATATCGTGTCGAAGTATTCGTTCAAGATAAAACCTTAGGCACTGGATTGAGTAGTTCTATTAAAGCGGCCGAACAAATAGCTGCAGAACATGCGTATAAAGAACATCTTGAAACTAAGATTGCTTCCAATATATAAATCAAGTATATAAAGAAGGCTGTTATCAAATGATAACAGCCTTCTTTTCGCCCCTTAGCAGTAGTGTAAAACACTAATCTTTGTAAAAAATCTAAATAAATTCAATACTAGATTGCACGGTGTTTTTTTCACAAAAATGACACTTTAATTTTAATTCTCCTTCTGCTTTATTGACTGTAAAACGCGTTTCTATGGTTTCTTTATTCGTAATACAATTGGGATTCATACATTTTACAATGCCTTTAATTTCGTCGGGGATACTCACTATGGATTTTTTGACCACTTCAAAATCTCTAATTTCAATAATACTGGCATATGGAGAAATTAAAGCAATTTTATTAATTTCTTCGGCTTTAAAATAGCGATTAGCCACTTTAATAATTCCTTTTTTGCCATATTTTTGACTATCTAAATTTGCGCCCATATAAATACGTTCTTCACAATCTTCCAAACCCAACAATTTTACCACTTGAAGAACCACTCCGTGAGAAATATGATCAATAACAGTTCCGTTTTCTAAAGCAGATACCTGTAATTCTGTTTTTTTCATCTCTATATAATTTTTCTATTAATACTTTTTATTTTACACCCATAATTACCGAAATCAAAGCTTGACGTACATATACGCCATTCAATGCTTGTTGAAAATAATACGCATAAGGCGTATCATCTACATCGGTTGCAATTTCATTTACCCTAGGTAGTGGATGCAATATTTTCATCGTGTCTTTACACCCTTTAAGCATTGATTTTGTCAAAATATAGGCATTTTTCACTTTTTCATACTCCATAGGATCGGCAAAACGTTCTCTTTGCACACGTGTCATGTAAATAATATCCACTTGAGGAATTACTTCCGCCAAATCGGTATATTGATAATATTTTAAATTTCTATCTTTTACATGTTGTTTCACATAACTAGGTAATTTTAATAATTCAGGAGAAACAAAATGAAAAGTGCAATTAAAATTACATAAAGCGATAGTCAAAGAATGTACCGTCCGACCATATTTTAAATCGCCCACAAAAGCGATATGTAAATTATCCAAATGTCCTTGTGTTTTGCGAATTGAATACATATCCAATAAACATTGGGTAGGATGTTGATTGGCTCCATCTCCCGCATTAATTACAGGCACCTTAGCTACCTCTGAGGCATAACGAGCACTTCCTTCTTTAGGGTGTCGCATAATAATCAAATCGGAATAATTACTTACAGTGAGTATAGTATCCTTCAAGGTTTCTCCTTTTTGAACACTTGAATTAGAGGCATCCGAAAAACCAATTACTCTAGCTCCTAATTGGTTTGCGGCACTTTCAAAACTTAAACGGGTACGAGTGGATGGTTCAAAAAATAAAGTAGCAACTACTTTATCTGTTAAAATAGGTTGATGAGGTTGCTTTTCAAATTCCTCTGCTACATCAAGGATACGCAAATGTTCCTCTTTTGTAAAATCGTTAATGGATACTAAACTTTTATTTTTCATTGTCATAATATTTGGATGTGATAATTTAATGCGTAATTAATAAAAAAGCGACCCCTTTAAAAGAAGTCGCTTTTTATAAATAAATGATAAATACTAGGAGTTTGTCCCTTTATCTTGAATATGTCTTGTTGTGTTATTTGATGTTTCATTTCAAAGAACAAAAGTACGTCGCTTATTTTTAAAATCAAAACTATTCTTCATTATTTTATTAACAAATTTTAAACCTTCTACCTATTGTAAGATTCAAAGAATATTTGTACATTTGCGCCTTATTTACAAACCTTATATATAATATATTTATATTTAATATAATTAAAATCCAGCGTAATTCTATGTCAATACACAATTATCAAACCAATACAAAAATGAGAAAATTAGCCGTTATCGCATTGGGAGGAAATGCACTCCTGCGTAGTGGACAAACTGGGAGCTATCAAGAACAAATTCAAAATGTGACCGATACCTGTGAAGCCTTAATTCCTTTGATTCAACAAAATTACAATATTGTAATTGGACATGGAAATGGACCTCAAGTGGGAAATGTACTTTTACAACATGAGGCTGGTTGCAAAACATTTGGAGTTCTAGGCATGCCTCTCGATTTTTGCGTTGCCGAAACCCAAGGATCCATTGGGTATCTTATCGAAATGGGCTTTTATAATGCTTTTCTCAAACACAAAATCGAACGTCAAGTAATTACTGTTCTTACCCAAGTATTAGTAAGCAAAGACGATCCTGCTTTTCTAAAACCCACCAAACCCATAGGCCCTTACTATACCAAAGAAAATGCAGCTAAATATGCTGCCGATTCAGGCTGTCTCTTCAAAGAAGACCCCAAAGGGAATGGCTGGCGCAAAGTCGTTGCCTCCCCTGTGCCTATCCAAATTAATCATATCGAAGACGTAGAAC
>JAVVPL010000039.1:0-10102 GCA_036655775.1 Bacteroidales bacterium
AGAGATAAAATACAAGTAGCTGTAAAAATAATTTTGTTATGTTTGTAAACTTGTGTATCTTTACAAATCGAAACAGATTGAAGTAATACAAGTGTAAACAAGTTTAAGAATGTAAACAATGCTAAGAAGAATAGAGCTTATTTTAAAAACACAAAATTTGACCCCAACACAGTTCGCCGACAAGCTCGGAATTCAACGTTCGGGTCTCTCTCATATTTTAGCGGGGCGAAATAATCCGAGTTTGGATTTTGTTACCAAAGTCTTGAGTGTGTTCCCCGAAATTCAAACCGATTGGTTATTATTTGGAAAAGGCAGTATGTATGCTTTAAATGCGACGGTTCCTACCACGCTTTCCACTCCGACACATTTGATGGAAATGCCCAATGCCGAAATAACATTTGAAAATGAAGAAAATCAAAAAGTTAAGGAATATATACAAGCGAAAACGATACCTGCAAGCTCTAATTTTCAAGAGTCACTCGGGGGGAATGCTTCCGAATTGAAAATTTCAAATACAGAGACAGCTCGTGAGCATTCTGTGCCTTATCCTTCCTGTATTTCCGAAAATGGCGCTAGACTCTCAGAGAACAGAGCCCCAGAAGTGGACAAAAATGCTTCTAAAATCGAAAAAATCATTATTTTTTACACCAATGGATCTTTTAAAGTGTATGAAGAGGGAATGTAAAATGCGTAGATTATTTGCTATTTCCCAATTTTAGAGCCTCTATGGGTGACAAAGA
This sequence comes from Bacteroidales bacterium, assembly GCA_036655775.1. Classification (GTDB taxonomy): domain Bacteria; phylum Bacteroidota; class Bacteroidia; order Bacteroidales; family P3; genus JAVVPL01. Next base: position 741 of record JAVVPL010000039.1, read on the forward strand.
ATTGACTATAAATGAAGCTAAACCGATAAAAGCACCCGATATGACCACAAAAGCGAGATTGAGTAAGAGAATTTCTTCCCAAGGAAAACTTACGGGAATATGACTTAAAAAATAAACACTTTGATCTAGTTTCAAAAAATGATATGCGTTTTGTAATCCGCAAACTAACAAAGATAAAATATTGCCTATCAATAAGCCAATGCCCATAATTCCCATGCTTTGTTTGATAAAAATACCTTCAATAAGCCGATTGCTTGCTCCCAAAGCTTTCAAAATACCTACGCCTGCACTTTGTTCTATTACTAAAATAAACAGGATGGATATCAAACTAATAGAAGATACTAAGGACATAATAATAAATAAAATAAGCACATTCATATCGGTTAAATCCAACCAACCAAAAATATCGGGATATAATTCATATACATTGTATGCAATACAGTCGTAAGGAAGTAAATCGTTTATGCGTAAGCTTATATGGTTTATTTGCGCAGGATTGACCAATTCTACTTCTATACCTTCTATATCCGTATCCTGCCAATTATTCAACTTTTGAATTTGTTTTAAATCACAGATTATAATCGATTTATCAAATTTTTCGAGTCCTGTTTCATAAATTCCCACCACTTTAAAAGCCCTTTCTCTCAAATTATCATCCACTACAAAATAACACCTTGCTTTTTCGCCCACCCGAATTTGTAGTTTCTTCGCCATCTCTTTAGAAATAAGAATTTCATTTGAGCTACTATCTTTGTGATAACGAGCTAAGCGACCTGCTATTAATTTACTACTAAAAAAAACAGTGTCATAGTTGTAAGCCACTCCTTTAGCTACAATGCCATAATTTTCATCCGCTGTTTTCAACAGACCGCCTTTAGAGGCAAATACTTGATATTGTTTTATTTCTTTTGTATTTTCGAGCCAATGGTAAAAACTAGGCGCTAGAGGTAAGATTTGCGCTTCTCTCGAACTTTCAGTTTGATAGGTCCGAATGGAAATATGAGCGCCAAATCCAAACACTTTTTGACTGATTTCTTTTTTAAATCCCACGAGTACACAGAGTGAAATCACCATTACAAATACACACAGAGCCACACTTGCAATGCCTAAACGAATCATGGGACTTGTATACGCATTCGGTTTGGGTTTCAACCAACGAAAAGCAATCAGGCTCGATAAGGACATCTTAGATTTAATTTTTTGCAAAAGTACATTAAATTTGCCATTTATTTGTATATTTGCCACAGAAATTCATTTGTTTATCTATGCAAACAGTAAAAAAAATACATTTTCTCATTTTTTCTATGCTGCTCTGTGGTTCATTGTATGCACGCACTTCAAAGCCCTCTAGTCCGCGAGTTGAATTCCAATTAGGTATAGAGCAAACAGAACGCTACATGCCTCTTTTACAAGGCAAAAGAGTAGGTATTGTGGCCAATCAAACCTCTCTTATTCAAGGGGTTCATCTCTTGGATACCCTTTTGGCTCGAAACATTCAAGTTGTGAAAATTTTTTCGCCAGAACATGGATTTAGGGGAGAGGCCGAAGCAGGTAAATATGTAGATAACAGCATAGATGCGAAAACGGCTTTACCCATTATTTCTCTGTATGGCGTTGCCAAAAAGCCCATCCGTAGTCAATTTGACGATGTAGATATCATTGTTTTCGATATTCAAGATGTAGGGGCTCGTTTCTACACCTATATATCTACTATGCACAATATGATGGAGGTTTGTGCCGATTTTAGTATTCCTTTACTTATTTTAGATCGACCCAATCCGCATGGATTTTACGTAGATGGTCCAATTTTGGATTCTACGCAGCGTTCTTTTGTAGGAATGCATCCCGTTCCTATTGTTCATGGCATGACCTTAGCCGAATATGCACGAATGATTAATGGTGAAAATTGGCTTTCGCACAAAAAACCAGCACCTTTGATAACCATTGAGATGAAGGCGTATACACATGCGATGGATTATCAAATACCCATTCCGCCTTCTCCCAATTTACGCAGTATGGAAGCCATTTATGCCTATCCTTCGCTTTGTCTTTTTGAGGGTACCCCCATTAGTGTAGGGCGAGGCACGCTACATCCCTTTGAACAATATGGATTTCCCAATAGTCCCATAGGACAGGATACCTTTACACCCACTTCCATTCGAGGATTGAGTGTAGTGCCTTTGTATAACCAAAAACGCTGTACTGGTTTCTCTATACCCAAAGATATCAAAAATGAGGTGAAACAAAATAAACAATTGAATCTAAGTTATTTAATACGTATGTATCAAGCCTATCCCGAAAAAGATAAATTTTTCAAAGATTTTTTCAATCGTTTAGCAGGCACTACTAAACTGAAAGAACAAATTCAAAAGGGGCTTACCGAGGAACAAATTCGAGCAAGTTGGCAAGCTGATTTAGAAAAATATAAACGTATTCGAGAAAAATATTTATTATATCCATAATTATGCAAAGATGAAAGTATTTATTTTGGCCGCAGGTTTAGGCTCTAGATTAAAACCCTTTACCAATCATTGTCCCAAAGCGCTGGTGCCACTTCAGGGGCAACCTCTCTTGTATCATCTATTACAGCGTTTAAAACAGCAAGGATTTGAGGATATCGTATTGAATATTCATCATTATGGACAACAAATTGTAAACTATTTAATTGAAAACCAAATGTTTGGTCTAAACATTTCCATTTCAGATGAAAGAGATCAATTGTTGGATACAGGAGGCGCTTTGGTCAAGGCGCTCCCTCTATTAGGTACACAAACTGAGGTTTTGGTACATAATGTAGATGTGTTGACGAGTATGGATTATCAAAGTTTTGTACAAACACATTATGCAAGTAAGGCCGAAGCCACCTTGGCAGTACGTGCACGCCAAACGCAACGTCTTTTGCTTTTCGATGAAAATCAGCGCCTGCAAGCTTGGAAAAACACACAAACGCAGGAATATATTGGCAAGCAAATGCCCAATTTGCATCCCTGGGCTTTTAGTGGTATACATATTATTCAAACTTCACTCATTCAGGAGTTTGCCGATGAATATAGCGCGCAATCGTCAGGTAAAGAAGCCCATTCCCCAAAATTTTCCGTGATCTCAGCCTATATTCAAAATGCTGAAAATCATAAAATAATGGCCTATCCACATGATACCGATTATTGGTTGGATTTGGGTAAACCCGAACAATTAGCGCAGGCAAATTCCGAATTTTTATAATTCAATTCAATACGTGTGCATATAAAAATTCCTAAAAATTCAGTATCTTTGTGCGCAGTATAGTAAAAAAAATGAAAATTCAAGCTATGTATCGTAAATTAGGTTTATTAGCCGTTTTGTGTTTGATTTTGAGCAGTTCTTGCAAAAAAGTAGTTGAATATGATTCAAGTCTTAGCTTTGCATTTACTTTTATATATGGGTATAAGCCTTTATCTCTAGCAGATAGCCTTGCAGGGAAAACTCCCGATTCAATTCCGTTTCAGCTCAATACGCCTTATAAAATTGCTTCAGGACAAGAAATTACAATTTCTGAAATACAATATTTTATTTCAGAAATCAGTTTAATCAACGATAAAAATGAAAAAATTCCTTTACCCACAATGGATTTTAGTCATTATGTAGATATTTCTATACCTTCAACGCTTAAATGGACCCCTCGTATGCCTATTCCTTCGGGTATTTACACAGGCATTGAATTTGTCTTTGGATTTACCCCTGCACACAATCAAACAAACCAGTTTGTCAATCCACCCGAGAGTTTGATGTTTTGGCCCCAAACTTTGGGTGGGGGCTATCATTATATGAAAATTAATGGAAAGTGGAAAGCGCCCGATTCGGTGCAAATGCATAATTTTGGATTTCATGCAGGCACAGGCCAAACTTGGGAAAATGGGATCCCTATAAGTTTTCATCCCAATTTTTTCTTTGTTAGAGATAGTTTTTTTATGCCCTTGCCTTATAATACCACAGGTAAATTAGCGATCAATATGGATGTAAAAGAATGGTTTCAAAATCCACATACCTGGGATTTTACGGTTTATGGCGGTGCCATTATGCAAAATCAAACGGCACAAAATGTATTAAAAGAAAATGGAAGTACCGTATTTAGAGTTAAACGAATAGAGTAGAGGCTTATGCAAAAAATAATTTTTAAAACCACCGTTTTACTCTTTCTGCTTTCTTTGGTTTCCTGCCAACAAGAAGAAGGACCTGCTGTTTTTTATCCAACACTCTATACAATTCATAGTCCAGCTTATTTTCCAAGCGATTTGAATATTCCCATAGACAATGCGATGACCGTAGAAGGTATAAAGTTGGGACGCTATCTATTTTATGAGGGGCGTTTATCGGGTAGAACCGAAGCCGATTCCTTGATGTGTTGTGCCACTTGTCATATTCAAGAATATGGATTTGAATCGGGAATGAATAATCCGCGCTATAAAAATGGTAAAATGATAGGACTTACAGGCATAGAAAGTACGCATAGTATGTTGCCTTTAGTCAATTTAGTCTACAATAAACAAGGCTATTTGTGGAATGGACGCGTGAATGCACAAAATAATACCTTAGGAAATGCTGCGTATGGGGTGCCTGCAGAGTATCCCTATACGTTTAAAAATATAGAATCTTTAGTTTGGATGATGATAGCCGCTCCGCATGAAGCCAATGGGAATGTATTCAAAACAGATACCTTGATACGTTCCTTATCTATGTATCCCCCCATGTTTGAAGCTGCTTTTGGTACTCCGGAAATTACGATGGAGCGCATTTGTAAAGCCATAGCTCAATTTATACGTACGCTCAATTCCACCAATTCAAAATTTGACAAATATCTAAGAGGAGAAGCACAACTTTCTGATGATGAGATGCGTGGCTATGTTTTATTTACTACCGAAGAAGGAGCCGATTGTTTTCATTGTCATGGTGGCAGTGGAAATGCACTGTTTTCAACATATAGCTATTTAAACAATGGTTTAGATGCAACTATTGAAAATGTGGGTGACCGATTTTCATATACCCAAAATCCCTTAGATAAAGGAGCTTATAAAGTACCCACACTCAGAAATATAGCGCAAACAGCACCCTATATGCACGATGGGCGTTTTACCACCTTAGAACAAGTCATTGATCAATATAGCGAAGGGGTCAAAGAAAGTGCGACCATTAGCCCACTGATGCACCATGCGAGCAAGTGTGGTGTACAACTTACGGCACAAGAAAAAATCTATCTCAAAGCTTTTTTATTAACTTTGACTGATACCGAATTTTTGACCAATCCCCAATTTTCCAAACCCCAAGATAGTCGTTTACCCTAGACTATAAGCCCAAAAAACAGTTATGAACTATCTATCCGTCGAAAATCTATCCAAATCTTATGGTGAAAAACGTCTTTTCCAAAATCTTAATTTTGGCATAGAAAAAGGACAAAAAGTGGCTCTAATTGCCAAAAATGGTACTGGAAAAACAACCTTATTGAATATTATTACGCAAAAAGATATTGCCGATGAAGGACGCGTAGTGTTTCGTAAAGATCTGCGTGTGTCCTATCTTCCTCAAAATCCTATTTTCAATCCAGAACAAAGTATTATAGAAGTACTTTTTGATACCGAAAATGCCGCTGTTTCTGCAACTAGAGAATATGAGCATGCTTTAGCTTTACTCAAAAAAGAAGATTCAATCGAACACCAAATGCTATTAGAGAAGGCAATGGCACGAATGGAGGCTTCTCAAGCATGGAATTACGAAGAAAAGGTCAAAGAAGTACTTTCGCGTTTGCAACTCAACGACGTGGAGCAAAAAATAAAAGAACTCTCAGGTGGACAACGCAAAAAAGTAGCGCTTTCCAAAGTGCTTATTGAAGATGCCGATCTTTTAATTTTGGATGAACCCACCAACCATCTAGATATAGAAATGACCGAGTGGTTGGAAGAATTTTTATCCCGTCAAAACTTAGCCCTTTTATTGGTGACCCATGATCGATGTTTTTTGGATGCTGTATGTAGTGAAATATTGGAAATAGATCATTACAAAATGTTTAGTTACAAAGGAAACTACAATTATTTTTTAGAGAAAAAGGCTGAAAGAGAATTGATAGAGCGTGCAGAAATAGAAAAAGCCCAAAATCTCTATCGAAGAGAATTAGATTGGATGCGTCGTATGCCATCCGCTCGAGCCACCAAAGCCAAAGCACGTAAAGATGCTTTTTATGAAGTAAAAGAAAAAGCCTCACAAAAATTGGAACAAAAAGCGCCAGAACTCAGTGTGAGAACCGAGCGTATAGGAGGAAAGATACTCGAAGTGTACAATCTGTCCAAAAAATATGATTCACAAGTATGTGTAGCTGATTTTTCATATATTTTCAAAAAAGGGGATAAAATAGGGATTATGGGGCAAAATGGGGTAGGTAAATCCACTTTTTTAAATCTCATTACAGGAAAGGTAAAACCCGATTCAGGTTCGGTGGTAGTAGGACAAACCATCAAATTTGGATATTATCATCAAGAAGGACTACAAGAAAACGAAGACCGACGAGTGATAGATATTATCAAAGATGTGGCCGAGTTTGTCAAAATGGACAATGGTGATGAAATTTCCGCCTCTCAATTTCTCACCTATTTCCAATTTGATGCCACCACGCAATATAATTATTTTTCCAATTTGAGTGGGGGAGAACGAAGACGTTTGTATTTACTTAAAACATTGATGGCCAATCCTAATTTTCTTATTTTGGACGAACCCACCAACGACTTGGATATTTTCACCTTGATGTTATTAGAGGATTTTCTTTCGCATTACCAAGGCTGCTTGATTGTGGTGTCGCATGATCGCAGTTTTATGGATAATTTAGTTGATCATCTTTTTGTGTTTGAAGGAGAAGGCAAAATCAAAGATTATTATGGCAATTATACCGATTATAAAAAATCCAAATCGGAAAAAGATAAACAAATTCAATTAGCTCAAAAACAGGAACGTATACAACAGCAGAGTCCAGAAGTTGCCTCTACGGCTAAAATTCATAAACGAACGTATAAAGAGCAAAAAGAATATGAAGACACGGAAGCCAAAATTACAATTTTGGAAACCGAAAAACAAGAAATTGAGCAGCAATTGAGTTCGGGACAACTTTCCAATGACCAAATTATCAATTTCTCTTCTCGAATGGCTTTGCTTATTGGCGAATTGGATGTTTTGGAAAATAGATGGTTAGCCTTGTCGATAGACTAAATTCTTGTGTTTATAAAAAATTAAAATTGAGTGGGTCCTATTTTACGCATAAGCGACAAAATACGTTTTTGGTGTCTATACATATAGCTTGAAGGATGTGCTGGATTGCGTTTCCTTGGAGCTGGTAAAATGGTGGCAATCATTGCACTTTGAGATTTACTCAAATTCTTTGCAGAAATTCCATAATAAGTTTCGGCCGCAGTTTGGATGCCATAAATTCCATTTCCCATTTCAATTACGTTGAGATATACTTCCATAATCCGTTCTTTAGGCCAAAAAGCTTCGATTAAAACGGTAAAATATACTTCCAAGCCTTTACGTATATACGAACGATTGGGCCATAAAAACACATTCTTGGCCGTTTGTTGACTAATGGTACTTCCACCATGTATTTTTTTGCCTTGTTTTCGGTCGTTGTATTTTTGTGCTTTTGCAATGGCTTTCACATCAAAGCCCGCGTGAGTTATAAATAAATTATCTTCTCCTGCCACTACGGCGCGCACCATATTAGGTGAAATTTCCTCAATGGGAACCCAATCTTTTTTCAATTTTAAGGCTTCTCCTTTCATTAATTGTTGTGTTGTTCGAATGAGCATTAATGGTGTAATTGGTGGATTTACAAAGCGATACACAATCGTTGTCAGTACACTACTTGCTAAGAAAAGAACAATGCAGGCAAGAATTATTTTTTTTAATTTTCTCCAGAAATTATTTTTTTTAGTTGCCATAAATATTTGTAAAATTTAAAACTATAAAAATTGGGCTACAAAGGTACAAAATATAAATTACATTCATTTTGTGTTATAAGCTATTTTTTGTATCTTTGCAAGATGTTTTGGCGTAAAATCACATATTATTTAGGACTTATATTGCTATTGGTACTCAACTCGTGTACATATCAAAAGCAATATACCGCTGTACTTAAGAGTGGTACACCCGAAGAAAAGTATTTATTTGCCAATGCGGCTTACGATAAAAGTGAATACAAAAAAGCAATTCCTATTTACGAAGAATTATTACCGATCTACCGAGGACGAGATCAGGCCGAAGGCTTGTTATACAATTTGGCCAATGGGTATTTTATGGAAAAAGACTATTTTATGTCGGCCTACTACTATAAAATGCTAAATCGGCAATTCCCTAATAGTAAATATGTGCAAGAAGCTGCGTTTATGTCCGCCTATTGTAAAACCTTAGAATCTCCTTTTTATAAATTGGATCAAACCGCCACGTATGAAGCAATACGCGATCTATCCTTGTTTATCAACTATTATCCCAATCATCCTAAAGTGGAAGAAGCCAATTCACTCATTGCACAAATGCGTGATAAATTGGCACAAAAAGCCTTCGCAATAGCCAATATGTATTATAAAAGAGAATTATTTAATGCTTCAGCCATTGCATACAAAAATTTCGTTAAAGATTATCCCGAGTCGCCTTTACGTGAAGATGCCTTATATTTTCTGGTTAAATCACGCTATTTGTACGCGGAAAATAGTATTAAAGTAAAACAATTGGAAAGATATGAAAAAGTTTTAGAAGCGCATGCTTTGTTTATGCGTTCCTACTCAAACTCAAAACATACCAAAGAATTAGATAAAATTTATCAGCAAACGGTCACTAAAACGAATTAACATTTATGGATTACAAAAAAATTAAAGCAAGTACAGAAGCTATCACTAGAGATATTACACACTTCGACGAACTTTCAGGTAATATCTATGAGACGATAACTATATTGTCAAAACGTTCAAATCAAATTTCCATGGCTTTACGTCAAGAATTATTGCAAAAAATTTCCGAGTTTAGTGCAGTAACTTACAATGCAGATAGTATGGACGAAATTTTTGAAAACCGGGAACAAATTGAAATAGCTCGTTTCTACGAACAATTACCAAAGTCGACCTTGATGGCTATTCAAGAAATGTTGGATGGAAATTTAGCATTTAAACGTCCAGAAATCGAAAAAGATTAATTTTTTCGATTTTTCTAAGCGTATATGAACTAAGTAAATAATCAATTGTATTTTGGATTTATGTTGAAACATAAAAAAATTTTAGTGTGTATTAGTGGAGGAATTGCTGCATACAAAAGTTTATCCTTAATACGCTTATTGGTCAAAGCAGGGGCAGAAG
>JAVVPL010000039.1:10112-16746 GCA_036655775.1 Bacteroidales bacterium
CACACAAAATGCCTTAGAATTTATTACCCCATTGAGTATAGAAACTTTGTCGAAAAACAAATTGTATTTCGACACTTTCGACTCTTCAAATTTTTTTCAAACACAGCATATTGCATATAGCGATTGGGCGGATTGTATGATAGTGGCTCCAGCCACAGCCAATATCTTAGGCAAATTTGCGCATGGTATTGCCGATGATGCCCTTTCAAGTTTGTATCTTGCATTTTCTAAACCCATATTTATAGCTCCTGCAATGAATACCGCGATGTATACGCATGTGGTGGTACAAGAAAACATGCAAAGTTTAAAAAAAAGAGGTCATCTCTTTATTGAAGCCGTTTCAGGTGAACTTGCTTGTGGGTCCGAAGGGCTCGGTCGTATGGAAGAACCCGAAAATATTTACAAGTATGTGCAAGCGTATTATCAAACGCCTGCTGAAACGTCCAAATTTTGTGGAAAGCAAATTTTGATAAGTGCAGGCCCCACATACGAAGCCATAGATCCCGTACGTTTTATAGGAAATCGTTCTTCGGGTTTAATGGGTTATGCAATTGCTGAAACCTTTGCTAAGCAAGGAGCGTCCGTTATTTTGGTATCAGGACCCTCGGTCTATACCGTTTCCCATCCCAACATACAAAAAATAGACGTAGAATCAGCCGCTGAGATGTTTGAACAATGTCACAAATATTGGGAAAAGAGTCAAATTGCCATTATGGCAGCCGCAGTAGCCGATTATACGCCTGTGCAAATACAGCCTCATAAAATAAAAAAAACAGCGCAAGATCTAAGTCTCAAACTCAAAGCTACGCAAGATATTTTGGCTAGTTTAGGCGCAAGCAAAAAAGAGGGTCAATTTTTGGTTGGATTTGCCTTAGAAACGCAAAACGAAATAGCCAATGCCCAAAAAAAATTACTTGCCAAAAATGCGGATTTGATCGTATTAAATAGTTTGCAAGATCCAGGTGCAGGTTTTGGCACCCCTACCAATAAGGTGACTTTTTTATCCAAAGAAGGAGACTGTGTGTCGATGCCTCTAAAATCTAAAGAAGAGGTAGCTTTAGATTTATCCACTTTGATCAGTCAAAAAATATAAAATTGAGCAAAAAATTTACCACGTTATACAATTTTATACAATCCTATACAATATAATACAACACAATATAATTCAATATAATCCAATATAATCCAATCCAATAAAATATATCTAATGAAACTTCAAACCCGTATTATCGTTCCCATTATAGTGTTTTATCTTTTTTTGATAAATGGCTTAGGGGGAGAAATACAAGCGCAAGAATTAAATTGTAATGTGCAAATCAACACCGCACAACTGTCCAAAGATAATGTTCCTTTAACACCCAACGATAAAAAGTTTTTCGAGAATTTACAAAAGTCTTTATATACCCTGATCAATGAGCGAAAATGGTCTTCCTTGAATGTGGGTAGAGATGAAAAAATAGAGTGTAGTATGATTCTTACCATTATATCGCGTAATTTGCAGACCAATACCATTGAAGGCTCTCTTGCCATACAAGCACGTCGCCCCGTTTTCAATTCGAGTTACAATACCTCTACTTTAAATTTCATAGAACCTAAATTTGTTTTTCAATATGCAGAATTTGATCCTGTAGAATTTTATGATAATAATGTAACGTCCACATTAACTGCGACATTTGCTTTTTATAGTTATTTAATCCTAGGCATTCATTTTGATTCATTTGGAAATAATGGAGGAAAACTATTTTTTGATAAAGCGCAAAATATAGTCAATTTGGCACAAAGCTTACCCGAAAAAGCATGGAAAGCCACCGAGAAAAATCAATTGAATCGCTATTGGATCAGTGAAGCTTTTACCAATGGGAATTATAAGGTAATTCATGATATAATATATCAATATAACCGCTTGGGTTTAGATCAAATGTACGAAAATCCAAGTGAAGCTAGAGTCAATATTTTCAAAGCCTTAGAATTAGTCAAAGACTTAGTTCAACTCAAATCGACCATTCCTAGCAAACAATTATTTATGGAATCGAAAGTAGATGAAATTATCAATATTTTCTCCCCCGTATCCAAAGAAGAGAAACAAAAAATCATGACTTTATTATTAGAAATAGATCCCTCCAATATGCCTAAGTATCAAAAAATCATGACTCCTTCAAGCACGCTTAGATAAATCGAATGATTACGCATATAACCATAGAAAACTACGCCTTAATTAAATCCTTGGATCTGGATTTTTTTTCTGGATTTTCTGTAATAACGGGAGAAACAGGCGCTGGGAAATCAATTCTTTTAGGTGCTCTTTCCTTGATTTTAGGACAAAGAGCCGATACGCAAGTACTCTACCAAAAAGATAAAAAATGTATGGTTGAAGTCAGTTTTGATATTCAAACCATGGATTTCCATCAATTTTTTATAGATAATGAGTTAGACGAAGAACCCTTACTGTTAATTCGTCGTGAAATTTCCCCCACAGGTAAATCGCGTGCATTTATCAACGATACGCCAGTAAGTTTGGCATTGCTAAAAGAAATTGGAAGCAAATTGGTGGATATTCATTCCCAACACGAAAGTTTAACCATTCAAAATTCGTCATTTCAATTAAATTTAGTAGATAGTTTTATTAGTACGCAAACCAAAGAAAAATACCAAAATTTATACCATACCTACAAGCAATTAGATAGCGAGTTGATAGCTTTAAAAGAAACGGAAGAACGCATGCGGAAGGAACAAGATTATATGCGTTTTTTATATGACGAATTGCAGAGTTTGAAACTCGAATCCAGCGAGCAGGAGCAGATGGAAACCGAATTGGAAGCTCTCAATCATCTAGAGCAAATCAAACTTAATTTTTTTTCCGCACAGCAATCGTTAGAAGAGGGTGAGTTTTCTATCTTGGTACAGTTGGATACTGTAATTCAAAATTTAAAAAAGATAGCTCCTTATTATGTGTCAGCCAAGGAAATGCTCGATCGAATACAAGCGAGTACCATCGAATTAAAAGATGTCGCATCCGAGCTGCAAAAACAAAATGAAACCTTGACTATCAATCCTCAGCAACAGCAAACTTATACCGATCGTCTAGATGCCATTTATCGTTTAGAAAATAAACATCAGGTAAAAACGGTAAACGAACTATTGCAAATAGCAACAGAATTATCCGCGCAATTACAGCAATTAGATAGCTCGCAAGCACGCATAGAATTCTTGGAAAAAGAAAAACAACAATATCATCAACAGCTTTTACAATTAGCCTCTCAGCTAAGAGAAGAACGAAGGGAAGCAGCCCAAAACATAGAGCACGAAATTTTAGCCTCTCTTGCCCAATTAGGCATGTCTTCCTCTAGCTTGCAAATACAAATTCAATCCCAAGATCATTTTTCTCCCCAAGGAATGGATAAGATCATTTTTTTATTCAATGCCAATTTGGGTGGGGAATTGAAAGAAATAGCCAAAGTGGCTTCAGGAGGTGAACTTTCGCGTTTGATGTTGGCTATCAAATCGGTGATACATCGACAAAGTGTTTTGTCCACCATCATATTTGACGAAATCGATACAGGCGTTTCTGGTGAAATAGCAGGCAAAGTAGCCGAAATGATGCAGACCATGGCACAGCATCTTCAGCTTTTATCTATTAGTCACCTACCTCAAATTGCTGCAAAAGCGCAATGGCATTATCGTGTTTGTAAAAAGGAAATAGAGGGACAAACAATATCTGAAATTACGCTTTTAAACAGTCAAGAACATTTAAAAACAATCGCTTCAATGTTGAGTGGAAAAAACACAAGCCAAGCGGCTATGAATGTTGCTCAAGAGTTAATTAATGAATAAGCCCATAGAGTACAAAAAGGATAATTTCAAGATCAGGGAAGGATCTATAAAAAAAAATTTTTAATAGATTGAAATTGTTGTATATTTGTAAGCATACAATCGAAATATAATTATGGAAGACTTTTGGGACGAATATACACAAGATCAGATGGATGCAGTGGTTCAGCGTTTTGAAAATATGCTGGAGAAGCACAGTCATTACTTTTTTGATGTGGAAGAGTTTATTACAATTATAGATTACTATATGGATGCTTTTGATTACGAAAAATCACAAATTGCTCTTCAATATGCTGAGGATCAGTATCCAGACAACATTTCTTTGTTATTAAAAAAAGCCCAATTATATGCGCATAACGATCAAACGGAGCGAGCCTTGAATATTTTGGCCGATATCGAACAAATAGAACCCAACAACCCCGATATTTCATATACCAAAGGTACTATATACAGTTATTTACAAAAATATGAAAAGGCTATAGCTGAATATAATAAGGCTATTTTACAAGCCGATGACGTGGAAGATTTGTATTTGAACATTGCTTCCGATTATGAAAATTTAGGCAATTTTGCCAAAGCCATCGAATATTATCAAAAAACACTCAGTGAAAATCCTAAAAATGACTATGCCATTGTAAATTTGAGCATGGATTACGAATATGCCTCTATGCAAGCCGAAGGAATGAGCTATTTGTCTAATTTATTGGAACAATATCCGATGCAAAAGACCTTGTGGACTTCCTATGGTATTCTCTGCTGTTCACTCGATTTATACGAAAAGGGTTTGGAAGCCTTTGATTACGCAATTGCATTGGATCCAGAGGATTTGGGAGCCGTTCTTAACAAGGGGCTTACCTTGTCTTCTATGGATAGATATGAAGAGGCTATCGCCTTATTTAAAGAAGTTTTGCGCAACCATCCAGGCGAAGTACTTTGTTTAATGCATATCGCTGAATGTTACGAAAATAAAGAAGACTATAAAAATGCAGAAATTTACTATAAAAAAGTGAGCCAAGCGCATCCAGGTTTTTTTGGAGCTTGGTATGGTTTGAGTATTTGTGCTTATGAATTAGGACATTTGAATAAAGCAATTAAATATATTCAAATTGTGTTAGACAAGGATGATTCCAATGCCGAAGCTTGGAATTTGTATGGCGAATATCTGTATGAAAAAAATAAAATAGAGGAGGCGTTTGAAGCCTTTGAAAGGGCTCATATCTTGCAACCCGATCAAATTAATTATTTTGCAGCCTACCTTTTTACCATGATAGATATGGATAAAAAAGCGGAGGCCTATACTTTGATTCAAACGAGTTTGGATAAGAACCCTTCGAGTGTTAGTTTCAAAGCCTTATATGCAGCCTTTTTACTTAAAGACGGAAAAATGGAAGAGGCGCTAGATCGTTTGGTCGAAGTATTGAGCGCTAAAGTTGAAATATTGGCTGAAATAAAAGAATATTATCCCGAAATGCTAGAGATGAAAGAAGTCAAAGACCTATTTAAAATACCTTCTACCAAAAAAAAATCTAAATAATTACAATCAATTCTTTATACAACAAATATGCGTACTTTTTGTTCTCTAAGCCAAAACCTGGGTATAGGCATTACCCAAGAGCGTGTATCTAAAATTAATTCTAAATGAAAATTTTCCGTAAACTATACGATTGGGTTCTTAGTTGGGCCGAACATCCTTATGGTGCTTGGGCCTTGTTTATTCTTTCTTTTGCTGAAGCTTCTTTTTTCCCCATTCCGCCTGATCCCTTGTTGATTGCTTTAATATTGGGCGCACAAGCCAAAGCTTTCAAATTTGCTTTAAATTGCACGGTAGCTTCCGTATTAGGTGCAATAGCGGGTTATTTGTTAGGAGGCATTTTATGGTGGGCCGAACCTTCGATCCCTTCAGGCTTTGCCAATTTCTTTTATACAAACATTCCTGGTTTTACTCCTGCGGCTTTTGAAGGTGTGCAGGCGATGTTTGATCAATGGAATTTTTGGGTTGTTTTTACCGCAGGTTTTACCCCAATTCCCTTTAAATTAATTACTATTGCAGCAGGTGCTTGTCAAATTAATTTTTTAATGTTTTTTATAGGTGCTCTCATTAGTCGTGCCGCTCGTTTCTTTTTGGTAGCTTGGTTGATTTGGAAATATGGCGCGCAAATCAAAATTTTTATTGATAAATATTTTAATTTAATTTCCATTGCTTTTGTCGTGTTATTGCTTGGAGGATTTTTGCTGATAAAATATGCACTTTAAAATATGCAGGCTGTATATGGATTGATAGGACATCCTTTAGGACATAGTTTTTCAAAGGAATATTTTTCTCAAAAGTTTAAAGATTTGGGGCTAGAATCCACTTGTTGTTATGACTTATTCCCACTCTCTGCTATTGAAGATTTTCCTCAACTGTTGGATACAGAAACCAATTTAAAAGGTTTAAATGTGACCATCCCATACAAAACTTCTGTTTTACAATATGTGCATGCCGTGGATGTATCGGTACAAGAAATAGGTGCTGCGAATGTATTGAAAATCGATGCGAATAAACGAATTTATGCGTATAATACCGATTGTATTGGATTTGAAAAAACATTTGTTCCTTTACTTCAAGTGTATCATACTAAAGCCTTGATTTTCGGTAGTGGAGGTGCGGCTTTGGCCGTAGCGTATATCTTGCGAAAATACAATATTAAATATAGTTTTGTAAGTCGAACTTCCATCACGTCACAATCCATTCGTTACGATCAAGTAGATGCCTATATCCGTAAAGGATATACCGTATTGATCAATGCCACTCCTTTGGACTATT